>NZ_JBHTLD010000075.1:0-20475 GCF_042678745.1 Pontibacter rugosus
ATTTGCACCACAATCAGACAGAACGGCCCGTTCGTCTAGGGGTTAGGACGCTAGATTTTCATTCTAGTAACAGGGGTTCGATTCCCCTACGGGCTACACGAAAGGCCTCCAGATAACACTGGAGGCCTTTTTTCTTTGGCCTCGGACACTATTTGCACACAAAATCCGATAGCTCTCCAGTTATCAATCATCAGCCTTGATTTTCGAAGCCTGCATTCAGAAGTTAAAGTAACTATGAAAAGATACTAAGGTTAGTTTCCTCTGCATTAGGTATTAGATGGGTGCCTTGATAGCACGTAGTCTATTTCCTGCAACCATTGCTTCTGTTCTGTCTCCCCTACTCATCTCACAAATATTATATTTCATTTTTGTGAGATGGCAAAATGGGATGTAAAGCGGCAACTTTCATAGCCAACTCTCTCATACTATTATGACAGACGTATTCTGGGACATCAAATTGCGGTGGAAACTGTTTGATTTCAGTTTGATTAAACAGTAGTGCAGAACCATATTGCCCAGAAGCAACATAAAGAAACAAAGCCCATGCTTCATGTTGCTGCCTTATCATAGCCTAACTCAGGCTATTCTCCAGATTTCGTACTTGTAAAAAGGCCCTTTTATGAGGTGAAGGTTAGGAATTAGATCGTTCTTTATACACTTTCCTAAGAACCAACGTCTATATAGGTGCAAGAGAACAATGGGACAAAGGCATTATGAGAAAACTATTGTATTTACTAATTCTTTTTGGGATTTTTTCGTGCGAGAATGGCCCATCCTCTCAATCAGTGGAGGGGTCTACGCCTACAGGCGAGACCGACACTACAGCTGAGGTAACTACTGTTATTCCCGACACAGCACATGTGTTGGAAAACGTGGGAGACATCAAAAGGGAGTACGACTCCATAGTATCTAGAGCTGAGACTAACAGTATGGACTCGAGCTTCTTCAACTATGACTGTAATGGTGAAAGGCTTGGACGGGTTGTGTATTTCTCAGATGAGCAGGGGCTTCGCCTGATAAGGCACACCTACAGTGAATACAGTCATTTCTCTGCAACAGAAGAGTATTTCCTGAAAGGCGGTTCGCTGTTCTTTGTCCTTTATAACCAAACATCGTGGCGTTTCGAGGGAGAGGGGAAAACCAGGGATGATGTGACAGAAAAGAGGTTCTACATCCTTGGCGGTAAAGCCGTCAAGTGTCTTGAGAAGAAATTCTCTGTAAAATCGCCCGCTTCAGTTAACGCGCTCTCACCAATGGCGGAAAACACCGATACGGACTGTGCTTCGCTAGAGGATGTGAAGGTTAAGTTTGAGTTGCTGAACAAATATAGAGGGAGGGAGAAGTACCCTGAGTGCCTTGAAGAATAGCCGAACGATGTTAGAAACCTTTACATCTTACATCTCCTGAAAGGACCCTTTTTCGGGATGGTGAGAAATAGGTGGCGGTGGTTTGGTACTAGCCGAGTTATAATGCGAATCTACACGACTATAAATGGGTGGCAGCTTAGCTTATGCAGCAGGTATGGCCTTATTTGCCATACCTGCCGTGCTTATTCAAACCCTGCTCCTGCCACAGGCAGCAGCCGATACAACAAGGGGACAACGAGCTCTCCTGCTTTTATGGGTTAACTGTAGAAAGCAAATACTCCCCAAATTTAGAAGAGGCATAGCTCCTTATTCATATAATCCATCTCATTATCTGCCTTCGTTTACCTGCTTCATAATCTCTGCTAAAAGCCTGGTAGATTTTAAACGGTCTTTTAAATTATGCATCGTGGATACCGTTATTAATTCATCCACTCCCGTTTCTTCCAGAAAATCCTGAATTTGCTTTTTCACTGTTTGCTTACTACCGACGAAGGAGTACCTGAGCATTTGCTGTAAGGTTGGGTGTTGAAATATTTCTCTCAACTCTTCAGTCATTTCTGTTGGTGGCTGTAAGGGCTCTCTGGATCCGGTTAACACACCCACAAACATTCTGATTAAGGAGGTGAATAGTTTTTCGGCTTCTTCATCGGTATCAGCAACTAAAACATTTACCCCGGCGATGGTATAGGGTTTTTCTAAAAACTCGGACGGCTGAAACTCCTGTTCATAGATCCGTAAAGCGTTGTGTAAATGTGTTGAGGCAAAATGACTCGCAAAAGCGTAAGGCAATCCCTTTTCAGCCGCTATATGTGAACTGTCAGTAGTTGAGCCCAATACATACAGCGGAACAGCAGTACCCTCTGCAATGGGTGCCCTTACTTTGGCAGCTTTATTTTCTATGGAAAAATACTGCTGGATTTTCTCTATTTCCTGTGGAAAGGAATGTGCAGCCTCCATAAAATCTGACCGTATCGCACGAGCTGTTTGCTGGTCTGTTCCCGGCGCTCTTCCGAGCCCCAGATCAATGCGGCCTGGGTATAAATGGGCCAGGGTTCCAAACTGTTCGGCTACAATCAGGGGAGAGTGATTTGGAAGCATTACACCACCCGAACCTATACGGATGGTGCTGGTGTTTTCGGCCACGTAACCAATGAGAAGTGATGTGGCGCTACTGCCAATATTATCAGAGTTATGGTGCTCGGCAAACCAGATGCGTTTATAGTTATTTGCTTCCGCTTCTTTTGCCAATGCCAATGAATTATGCAGGGTCTGTTGTATGGTTTCGCCTTGCGATACTATGGCAAGTTCTAAAATGGAATAGGCTATTTCTTTATGGTCCATCGTATTCAATACTAATAAGATTCTTAATTATTTCTTTTTACCGGTACAGCTATTTACTGACCAAGTAGTTAATTCATCGTATTCAAACTGCTGGGGCGGCCTCTTCATCTAGCCTAACGGTTTAGCAGAGAACGAGTATACTTGCTGAACAACTTCTATCAGCACAAGTGAATGCCATAAAGATGCTGCTAGTTGACTTTCAGTCAAGTATAAATAATAGAGTAGCCTATTTTAGATTTCCAGCGGCGGCAGAACGATTAGTATCAACCATTTCTTCGTGAGAAGGAAAGGGTTTTGAATTCATTAGTCTGTCCATCACATAATCCCGTACGGCAGGGGCTTTACCCTTTACTGCTGCAGCAAGTGCTTGTTTCAGTTCTGCTGTATTTAGTTCGGTGCAATAAGCCGGAGTACCCGGCTCCTGTCTCCATGATTCGGCGAGACCTCCACCGTCCACGGTGTCAAAACCGGTCTGGTTAACCAGCTCAGCCGCAACTTTTTTATGTGACGGGTTATCACCAGCGACTGATATAGCTATTCTTCCTTCCTTGCCGGCAGCTTTTCCTTTATGCTGCAGCGTATACTCCATGATGTTGTTAAACACCTTCACAACCGGTCTTCCCAGTATTTCAGAGATATACTCACTTTCCGTCTTGCCTTCTAAGCCAGCAAGCTCACCATCCCGGAAAGGATAATAATTACTGGTATCCATGATAATGACATCTTGAGATACACCCTGAAGTAAATTTTCAGAAAGATCTTTATAAGCCTTGAAAGGAATGGAGAAAATAATGGCTTCCACATCTTTCACAACGTCTTCAATAGTGGCCGCCTGGGCATCCAAATTGGCAGCTATTTCTTTAAGGGTGGCCATATCCCTTGTGTTGGTAACCTTTACCTGATGACCTGTACCAGAAAGTTTTTTTGCCAGGATGCTTCCGATAGCACCTGTACCTATAATTCCTATTTTCATATTCAATGTTCTCTTAATGTTTTATGAGTAGTAACTGAACCTTTTGTTTCAAATGCATCAAAACCGCAGTCACAGTATACAGTACGATGGTTTAATTTATCTTTCTGAAAGGTGGCTTAGGCAACTCTAAATGACCTCTCAGAGTTTCAGCTTCATACTCGGTGCGGAATATGTCGCGTTCCTGCAAAATAGGTACGACCAAGTCAATAAAATCCCGCAAGCCGTGGGGGTGGTCCTGGCGGAGAATCAACATATCCATTGCGCCTTGTTCGTACCACTGCTGCACCTGATCGGCCACTCTTTCGGCTGAGCCAAAAAACAGGGGACGCGGGAGACTGTTTTGGGGAATCAACCGCAACAGTTCCAGGTATTTTTCCTGGGCCTCCTGTTCTGTCCTGCCAACGATTGGGTTTTGTGAGATAGACACGATAAAATCTTCCGGCCTTCTACCTTTTTCAACTAAATGGCATCTTAATTCCTTGGCCATTGCCACTGCTTCCTCCACTGTATTACCATGGGTAAATACCCCGTCGGTATAGCTTGTGGCGTGGTCGATAAATGTTTGCGACATACCAGCTGTATACAGTACCGGCCGCCCCTGAATTGAACGACTAAGGTTCAATGGCCCATCTACCTGGAAATATTTCCCCCGGTAATTCACCCTATGCATTTTTCGGGGATCCAGGAATATGCCGCTTTCCTTATCATGGATAAAGGCATCATCTTCATAAGTGTCCCAAAGCCCCAACACGATTTCCATGAATTCTTTGTTCATGGGGTATTGGTCTGCCTTGCCCAGGTGACCGCGGCTGAAATTCACCATTCCTCCCGGATTGGAGGTGATGGCGTTTAAAGACGCGCGGCCTTTACTTATTTTATCCAGCGACAGGATTTGCCGGGCGGCACTGTAAGGATCGGCATAAGAGGTTGAAATGGTCACCGAGAGCCCTATGCTTTTAGTGTGTGTACTGATGGCAGACATGACGGAAACGCCTTCAAACATGCTCAGGTAGTGGGGAATATTCCCTGGGCCCACATGGCTCACGTCGACCAAAAAAAGCGTATCAAACTTGGCTGCCTCAGCAAGCTTAGCCTGTTGGATATAAAACTCAATATTCTCGCTGGCATCAGCCGGCATATCGGGATGCTGCCAGCCCACAAAATTCCACCCCAACCCATCAATATTGGCTGCCAGCTTTAACTTTTTTCTATTTTCCATATCAATTATCATCTGCCTGTTTACCCATGCCGGAACTTCTCCATGGGTGAATATTCAATGCCATTATTTTGAGGGTCCTGAATGACTATAGTTGCAAATTTAAGGAAATGCACTTTCCTTTGTATAGTACTTTCCTAAAGGAAAGTGGAATATTATCAAAAAGAGACCAATGGCAGCAAAAAAAGCATATTGTGACTGTCTCAACACGGTAAAGCCAGTTCGAGACACTCTTGACGTAATCAATGGAAAATGGAAATTGCCTATCATCATTTCTGTTGGTGTCGGTAATGAACGGTTTACTGATATACAGGAGAGTATTCCGGGCATCACTCCCAAAGTTTTGGCCAAGGAGCTGAAAGAACTAGAGCAGCACCAACTCATCAAGCGGGTGGTTGTGGATGATTACCCGGTCAAGATCCTATACAAACCGGAACCATATGCTGATACCTTAACTCCTATCATCTATGCCCTAAAGGATTGGGGGCTGAACCACCGGCAGAAGATTTTTGAAAAGGAGTAGTCTTGAGGCAAATCAGAACAGAAGATCAAACAGCTTTTCTGATTTGCTGATAGCCACCAGGTAGCTAATAGTCGTACCCATATGCTTTAGATGAATTTTAAACCAGGAAAAGAATTATGAATAGAATAGCCTTAGTGGTGGGTGTAAGCGGGATCACGGGTAGTAACCTGGCAGAAGAATTGGTAAAGCAGGGGTGGACTACCTATGGCCTGGCTCGAAACCCTAACGTAAGCATAGAAGGTTTACGCACAGTTGCAGCAGATCTTCTCCGCCCTGAAAGCCTGTCAGCAGCCCTTGCTGATGTTGCGCCCACGCACGTATTTATCACTAGCTGGATGCGCATGGAAACGGAGGCAGAAAACATCAGGGTGAATGCAGCGATGGTTCGCAACCTGCTGGATGCCTTGGCTCCCAAGAAGTCGGTGCAGCACGTGGCTCTGGTAACTGGACTTAAGCATTACCTGGGGCCTTTCGAAGCTTATGCAAAAGAAGGTTTTCTGCCCGAAACGCCCTTGCGCGAAGAGCAGCCCCGGCTGGATATAGAGAACTTTTACTATGCGCAGGAAGATGAAGTGTATGCCGCTGCCGCACGTGATGGCTTTACCTGGAGCATTCATCGTCCGCACACGGTGATCGGAAAAGCAGTAGGCAACCAGATGAACCTGGGCACCACCTTGGCCGTGTACGCCACCATTTGCAAGGAAACGAAGCGTCCGTTCCGATTTCCTGGATCGGAAGCGCAATGGAACGGCCTGTCGGATGTGACTGACGCCCGGGTGCTGGCCAAGCACCTGGTATGGGCAGCCAGCACGGAGGCAGCCCATAATGAAGCTTTTAATATAGTGAACGGAGAGTACTTCCGATGGAAATGGCTGTGGAAGCGCCTGGCTGGTTGGTTCGGTGTGGAGCCTGTTGGCTTTAACGGCACCGTTCATCCCCTGGAGGATCAAATGGCTCAGGATGGTCCCGTGTGGCATGAGATTGCAGAGCGTTACAGCTTGGCAGAACCAGATCTGAATCGATTGGCATCGCCCTGGCATACTGACCTGGACTTGGGGCGTCCGATTGAGGTGATGACGGATATGTCCAAAAGTCGCAAGTTTGGTTTCACCGACTATCAGCCAACTGAAGAGTCGTTTTTCGACCTGTTCAAGCAACTGCGCAACGATCGGTTGATTCCCTAAAATCCCTTCAGCACAAAACAAGAGATAGTATTACGGTAAGAACATCAAATAAAGGAAGGGATGAAAGAGCAAATAAGCTGAGTTAGGGATGTATAAAACAATCGACAACTTTTGCTTTTAAAATCAAACGCCAACACTGGAACCCAAAATTGTTTTGCTCGCCTCTCCAACCGCAAAGGACAATCCGATGCATCGAAACTTCATCAGTAGCTTACCGGCGCTGAGATCAATACTAGAACTTTCCCCTTCTATCTAACATAAAGGTTGTTATGAATCAAGGAAGGCTCCCCGGGATGAGGAGCCTTTTCTTGTTTTAACCCATACCAAGCGTTATGTTCCCCAGCCGAAGAAATATCTAACCTCCTCTCCTACCTGAAGATACGCTCCCTTAGCCACTAAGCCAATGGGGACAAGGTTCGATAATTCAACTCTTTCATACTCTCCTTAACTTATACAAGCCAGCTGAAGTAAATCAATAAGTTCAGGTACCTACCGCTGATGTGCTCTCTCTACTTAATGCTGTTGCTCCAATAGTTTTACCTGTTCTCTTGCTGCATGTGCATTACTTCTATCTAAGAATAAAATGAATTTGTTCTATATGAATTTATTTATATATTGGATTTTGCACGTACATCCTATGAGCCAACTTAATATCCTCCGGCGGCATTTGACAATGCTTCGCCTGGTACAACCGCCATTTTCCTATCCCAGCAAAGCAAAGCTGCTAGGCCGCCTGCAGCAGGAAGACCTCGATTCGGTGTCAGGACGAACCTTTGACCGTGACATCAAAGATATTCAAAACTTCTACGGCATTAACATCACCTACTGCCCCAGGCACAGAGGCTATTATCTGGATCAGCCTGAAGACGAGGACCTGACAAACTTCAGGCAGTTTTTTCAGCTATTGGAGCGGAGCGAGCGACTTGCATTTCTCACCCACTCTTCAGATGCCCTACGCACCAGCCAATACCTGCTGCTGGAGGAGAACCAGTCGCAATCAGGGCTACAGCACCTGCCTCTGCTCTGGCATGCGCTCCGGGTGCAGCAGCAATTAGCCTTTCACTACAAAACCTTCCAGACCAATATGCCCAAGCCCTACCAGGTAGACCCGCTGGTACTGCTGGAGTACCGCAACCGCTGGTACCTGGCTGCATGGGATGCTGCCGACAAACGCTTCAAGACCTTCGGGCTGGAGCGCATGCAGGAGCCGCAGCTCACACAGGTTCCGGTGCAGCAAGACAGGCGTGCGGAATTCCTGCTTTTAAAACAAAATGCGCTGGGCGTTTTTGTAGGCCCTGATCATGAAGTGGCAAAAGTTGTACTTCGCGCATCCTCAGAAATGGCTCCCTACATCAAAACTGTTCCTATACACCACACCCAAACCATTTCAGGTGAAGATGAAACAGGTATAACTATCACCTTACTGATAGTCATCAACCACGAATTAGAAAGCGCCATACTTTCGTTTGGTGAGCATGTAGAGGTGCTGGAGCCAGAGGAGTTGCGGGATAGAATTCGCGGGCGGGTGCTATCCAACCTTCACAAATACAACTATTTATGAAACAAAACTTAAAAATACACTGTAATACTTAATATTATCTCCATATATATATTATAGTACAATGAAAAACTTATTTTTTTTCATCACAGATGAAATACCAGAGGAGTTACAGAAAGAATTGTTGACTTGCAATATCAATAGCAAGCATGCTAAGCAAATAGGCATTACAGCAACTATACATGCACAAATAAATTATTGCTTTAGTTACAACATGATTATGATCACTAAGAACAGGGAAATCATGAAGTTATGTGATGAATTAGGGCACCCAATATTTAAGGTGATAGACTTTTCTGATCCTAAAAACCTAGTACAGCAAATTTTAACCTACTTGTCTGACAAAGAGTCAACTTAAAAAGTTAGGTATTTTGATAATCGCACCTTTAGGTATAGAAATTAGATTTATTATAGAGCAAAAAACAAACATTTAATTGCACCTTATAGGTATTTTCTATTGCTCCGCCAGAATTTGGCGGAGCAATCTCTTAGAATTGTAGCAACAACAACAAATTATGAGGATACAACTTAAACTATCGCCCAACACACAGCCTGTGCCTTTCAACCACCTGCATGAGCTGACTAAGCGGCTGCACCACTGGCTGGGGCCACAGAATGCCCTCCACGACGGACTCAGTTTGTACAGCTTTGGGTGGTTGAGGGGTGGAGAGCGCATCGGGAATGGTCTCTGGTTTCCAAATGGCGCGACCTGGAATGTAAGCTTTTATAATAGCGACTATGGCATACAGCTAGCCAAAGGTATACTTGCCGACCGGAGTGCCTTCTTTGGAATGCAGGTTGATAAAGCGATCGAAATGCCATTCCCACAGTTTACTGAAAAGCAGCTTTTTAGAGTTGATGGTGCCGTAGTAGCACGGCAAGTTAGAGATGATTTAACAAGAGAATACCTGCTTTACGACAACCCAGAGGCAGATGAAGCTCTAACCAGAGTTTTCCGAAAAAAAATGCTGGACGCAGGCTTCAATGCTGACGATGCAGAAAACACAAATGTGAGATTTTACAGAGACAATAAAGGTAAATCTCGGACCAGAATGCTAACTATAAAAGGAGTGGATCACAAGTGCAGTAGCTGCCCTGTGGTTGTAGAGGGAACACCTTCTATCACCCGTTTTGCATGGTTAGTGGGCATAGGCGAACTTACTGGATCTGGTTTCGGCGCTTTACAATAAAACATGAACAATATGGATTTCTCTTTTTTCTTTGAGCCACCAGAGTATACTGCAAGTGGTCTGTTACAAATAGAAGCACTAGCTCCACTTTCAATGGCAAGCGGTCATCCAGGTAATTACTACCAAAGCCTTCGTTCCCCTTCCCCGCACATGTTGTTCGGAATGCTGGAGAATGCCTTAGGCTGGCATTTCGCTGAAGATATCAGGAAAGCACTGTTCAAGCAGTTGCAGAAAGACGCAAAGAAAGCAAACAAAAAAGATGCAAAGTCTTCTTGGCTAACAGCACAACCTGAAATGTCAGACAGCAAATATTTCTCTTTTCTACAGTACCACCTGGAGTTTGAACCCAGCATTTTCGAGCCCGACACACTTACTTATGATGATTTGTGGTCACAGCTTTTACGAGACTCTGGCAGGTCGTTCTTTGGAGGCAGCAGGCACTATGATGCTTCATTGGAAACGACCATAAATAGAGTTCGCAATAAAGAAATCGAATTTGGGGACAGGGCAGAATATAAAGATGTACAAGCAACCGATTTTGATAATTTGCAAGAAGGAGCCAAAGTCAATTATCGGAGCATTCGGGATCTTTTCCCGCAGTACTACGCAAGTCTGCCAACTGTAAGAGAGTATGTGGAGCCAACAAGAATCAATAAGAAAGTTGGAGATCCAGATTATCTATTCCGCTTTAATACAACACCTAAAGTTTTAGACCTGCTTACTGAAGCATTAGAGAACCCAGCGGCTCCGTTATACCTCGGTTCAAATGATGGATGGGTACACGCTACAATCGAAAAGATATGAAACAGATAGATTTTCAGCACCCCTACCCCCGCTATGGATTTGCCGCAGCTTTAGTTGCCTCTGAAAGTTTTAACATTCCCGAGCATTTGGAGACGTGGGAAGACGTAAGGCAGTTGGCAGTAGAAACCTTGAAAGACGGTTTAAATTACTTTTCTGTGTTCACTAAAGATGATCCTGCTTTAGAGGCCACGACAGCACTAACTTTTGATTATGTAAAAACAGACCTTAACCCTGGAAAAGCTAGTGGACAGATTGCCGCAAAAGGATACTTTCTAGCTCCTCATGTAGTTACTTCAGATGGGTCGGCGGCAAATACAGTTGGTGAGGCTAGACTGCTTATACAGGCACTAGAGAAGTGTAAGGCGGAAAAGGATCTTTTCAAACCCTATGATTTGAAACGCTCTTTTGCACCTCTTACCTCAAAGGTGAATAATGGGAGCAAAAGCGCACAGAATCCTAAAGCATCGTTACGTGATGCCGCCTTTACCTGTATCACTACGCTTACCAGATTTAAGCCAGCTGTATACGCCGCTTATCAAAAGGGTAGTTTTGCCAACGCCGTTATGATTCCAGACTTACCTCTTTATAGTGTAGAGCAGGATCAAGAGGAGCCTAGCTACCCTATGGTTGACTTTGTAGAAGAGTTCAGGAAAATGCAGGAGTCTATAAAAGCAGATCACTACATGATAGGTGAAGTGGCTCCTGATAAGAAATCTTTTAGAAGACCAAATCTGCATAAAGGAAATTATCCAAACGCTCCCTCGGATAGCAAATTGAACGCAGTTTCAGTTGTGGCTGCAATAGCTGAATGGTATAAGCAGAACCTTGAACAAGGCAAACGAGCAGCGCACATTAAAGCTGTTCTTGAAAGCTTAAAAGGACGCCCGCTTTATATTGTTTCATATGAATTTGCCCGGCAGGAGCGCTTTAGCCACCACCTCATCTCACTCGCACTACAGCATGACGTGCCTAAGTTGCAAAAGGCTGTGTGGCGAAGCAAGATCTATGGAGTAGAAAAGTTTGATGATCCGAAGCGACAGTTATTCAACCTGGCTTTTACTCATTTGCTACAGCTTTATACTTCTACCGATTTTAAAAATTTCATGGCTTACAGAGCGGAATATCCCGCTGAATTCTCACCAATATTCAACAATTACTTTATGGATGCAGAAAACCTATCTCCTACACTTGTCCGTTCTGCGCGTGCTTACGGCCAGTCACTAAACAGTGCTGCTTACCGCACAGCTAACAAGAAGTATGAAGAAGACCAAAAAGCGGGCAGAGCAGGTCTTAGTATAGATGAAAATAAAGCACGTATTCTTACTGAACTTGAAAGCAGAGTACTCAGCGCAAAATCTAAACCTGAACTCCTGAGTCAGATCAGCATAACCATCGGCAGAATGACAGGCAAAGACTTTTACCCCGAAGCTGGTGAGTTTATGGAAGAAGTGCTGACAGAGAAAGTGTCGCTGAAGCAGGCACAGTATCTTATTACCGCTTTTATGCGCCTACGCACTGTTGCAACGACCTCCACTGAAGAAGCTAAAAATACAACTGTAGCATCAGCCGAAGCTTAGTTTATACTTATTCTCTACCTCAAATTTCAAACTATAAAAGATATCATCATGAAAATAAAATCTATACTTGTTTCTGTTGTTGCCCCAATGTCTGACCATGCTGCTAACCGAGGTGAAAAGCTTTTGGGCAATGCTTCTTCTATCAAGCGACGCCCTGATGGCCGTGTTTACATATCCGGCCAAATGCAGCGCCATGTTTTGTTTAGTGCTATGGAACGCTTAAACGCTGATGATGACCAAAACGGCAGCACCTATGTATCCAATGGAGACGGCGTTTCGCTGGACATCAGCAAAGATCTACGAAGTGATTTAGGAGGCTTCTTGGATACCAACCAAGGTGATTATTCTGGCAGAAGAACAGCTCCCCTCACCGCCACGCCTGCCATTGCCTTACAAGAAAGCGAAGTAGGCAGAGACCTGTTGGTACGTCTCAAGATGGATGGCCAAAACAAAGGCGAGGGAAAGAAACAGGCACTTGCTACGAATGAGTACAGCCAAACAGATACAATGCTGATGAATTTCCATTTAGATGTTGGTGCCATTGGGTTAACTAAAAAATACCAGTACGAAGCTGAAAAGCACGTTGCTACGGAATATGAAAATCATTTAGCAGATACCTCTGAAAAGCAACGCCGGGTAAAGCTGTTTCTGGAAGCTACTAATTCCATGACAGATTACGCCAACCAAGCACGCAATGCTGTTTCTGGTGAGCCGCAGAAGGTGCTAATTGTACTAGACAACCGCCATAGCCGCAAAGCCATCCGTTACTTTGCACCACAGACAACAGCTGCTGAAAGAGAAAATATCTTAAAAGAATTAGATAGCCGCGACGCCCTTTATTTCTTAGGAGATGACACAGGTGAGTTAACTGAAACACCTGTTTATGAAGCGTATCAAAAAGCTTTTGAGGCTTTACAGGGAAATGAGCTTTACACACCGGCAGCTCATTAAGCAATCATAAGCCGGCACCTCCTAAACCTAGATGTCATTCTGAAAGGATTTTGTGGTTAAGCCGCTAAAAATCACTTTAACCAAGATTCTTCCAGAATGACAGGTGTACTGATTTTAAGATAAACCAGCGTCTCATATCCTACGCAGCTATGCATGCATCATCATTAGCCAAGCCATCAGGCATTTTGCTATCCTCCCACACGCAACATGTGTGGGAGGAAGCAGAATATATTTTAAAAAACTTGCCTTACCTGAGCATCAAGTATAAAGAACTTGCGGGAGGAGATTTGCAGGAAGAATTGCGATTGGCAGTTCACTGGCACGATGCAGGTAAAGAAGATGATGTATGGCAGAAAGCCTGCCAGCAAGATTTTGCTTTATATGAAACATGGTGCAAAGCAAACGGTAAAATAGCAGCAATAAACGCTCCCGCAACTTACCAGGAATATACCCTTGATTGCTTTATTGCACAGAAAGCCTCTGCTCCACATTTACAAAAGGCACAATTGCGCCATGAATTTGCATCGCTGGATTTAAGTAAACCTGAAAAGTTATCGCTTGCTGTGCGAGCTACTATTGCTGCGCATCATGGAAAGTTACACCATCGCCATCTTAAGCGCTGGAAAGAAGATGCGAATGGCCGATTTAGTGATTATTGGGAGGGCCTAGTTTATGAAGGAAATATTATTGGGCGCAGAGAAAAGCCATTCAGAAAATGGGAACTAACACTACGGGAACGCTATAAAGTGACTGCTGTCAGAAGTCTCCTTCAGCTAGCAGATACACGCGCCAGCCGGAAGGAAGCAGGTAAGCAGTTGCCTACACTCACTAAATTTGAGTATGAGTTTCCTCATAAGCAATCAGACGGTAGTCTAAGCCTGCGGCCAGTTCAGCAACAGGCCTTAGCTTGCGCCCAGCAACCTGTAAGTATATTGCGAGCCCCCACAGGTAGTGGAAAAACGGACGCATCTTTACTTTGGGCAAAAGAACAAGTAGATAAAGGAAGAGCTGACAGGCTGATCATTGCCATGCCAACGAGGTTTACCTCAAACGCACTTGCGCTTAACATTGGTGAAAGTGTAAGTGACACAGGCCTTTACCACTCCAGCGCCTGGTATTCTCGTTTCGGGAATGAACTTAAGGGACAGGACAGGGATAATGCAAAAGAGGTGCACAAGCTAGCACAGCTATTGGCTACCCCTGTAAGCGTATGTACAATCGACCACTTGCTAATGTGCCTTACCGGCACAAAGGAAGAACACCACAGTACATTCTTCTTCCTTGCCAACTCCTGCGTGGTGATAGACGAAGCAGACTTTTATGATTCTTATATTCAAGCCAATATACAGGTACTGATTAAAGCGCTAAGGTTGCTAAAAGTGCCTATACTTATTATGAGTGCAACTGTACCTGACTCTGCTCGTCAATTTTACGAAATAACGGATTCTATTCAGGAAGCGCAACGGGAAGCAGAGCCCATCAGACATCTTCAATTTGTAGGAGAAGCTTTAGCTGAAGTTAATGCGCATCCTAATGATGATCTTGAAGACGAAGAAATCTCCCAGGAACTATCAGAGGAATTGCAGGGGGTTTTTGAACAGATGATTAATACAGGGCAAGGCATTGTATTCGCCAATACTGTCGCTCGTGGCTTCTCGTTTTATCAATTCTTGCAAAAGTCACTTGCTAGCCAAGATGTACCTCTAATTTTCTACCACAGTCGTTTTACAGAGCCAGATAAGAAATACTTGGAAGAAAAGCTTATACTGCACTTGGGTAAAGATGCTTGGAAAAACAGAAGTGCCAAAGGAATTGCTATACTTACGCAGATAGGTGAGATGAGTATAAATATTAGCGCTCCTATCATGTATTCTGATGTTTGCCCTTGGGACAGACTTGCACAACGTATCGGTAGACTTAATCGTTTTGCCGAAAGTGAAAAGGGAGTTGTTTTCGTTGGTTCTCCTATGAGTAAAGGTGCTATTTATCCAGCTCCTTACGGTTCATACAACCAGGCTAGCAACTTATGGGAGGCCACGGAAGCGTTCACAAAAACCCTCACAGCTATTCAAAAAGAGTATGCTGGCGGTACTCCCAAATTAATCACCTCCGGAGAGTTTGTAGTTAAGGTGAATGAGCTATATCCTGAACCAGAAGCGTTGATGTCACATGCTGAATCAAACCGAAACCTGCTTTACAACTGCATGCGGGACAACTGGCTCATAGTACCTCATGCTAAGACTGATGAAGAGAACGGACAGGCGGGCCTCTGGAAGTCTCGTGATATAGATGCCCAAGACACAGTTTACGTAAGACCTCCTTCTGATACAGATGCCGCAGAAGGAAATGATCAGAGGGTGTTTCCTTTTCTAAACTACGATGCTTTTAGAAGCTATCAGCTGGAGTACGGTATCTCCTGCCCCACCTACTTGATTAAAAAAGGGCTTAAAACCGGACAGTTGACTGTATTCGCTTATTCTATAGGGCAAGATGAAAAAGATATACATAAACTATATATCTACTCCGGCTACAACGATGAAATAGGTTTGGCAGCATTAGGAAGTAACTATCCAATCCTTAATGCGCCCCCTGACGATCTAGCAAACTTTGGATAAACTATGAGTACATCTACATCTTATCCAATTGGTGGTATGCTTTTCTCCTACTACCTCATCTGCCCACGCAAGGCTTGGCTGGTGCGGCAGGGAATCTACATGGAGCAGGAATCTGAAGACGTGGCGCTGGGCAAACTGCTGGATGAAACCAGTTACAGCCGCAACGAGAAACACCTGGACCTGCACGCTACCGCTCCCGACGGCACACCGCTTGTAGGCAAAGTTGACCGGGCCTTGCTGCGCGACGGGGTGCTGCATGAAACCAAGAAAGGACGTACCTGCCAGGAGGCGCACCTGAGCCAGGTGCGCTTTTACCTGTGGCTCCTGAAGCTGAATGGCGTAACAGGTCCGGGCGGGGCACCATTTAAAGGCCAGATCGACTATCCTGCCCTGCGACGATCAGAGCCGGTTACAATGGGGCCGCAGCAGGAAGAAGCGTTGGTGTTGCAGCTTCGGCACCTGACAAGGTTGTTGGAGGAACCGCACCCTCCTGCCCGGATCAGCAAGCGTGCGTTCTGCAGCAAGTGCGCCTTTGAGGAGCTTTGCTATGGATAAGTATGATCCTGTTGTAGAGCGATTAATCACACATGCCGCCAGTTTGAGCGAAGCGGGAACTCGTGGTAAAGTATAGCAGCCAGTTTGTAACTGGTGAAAGTATAGTTTTGGATCACGCCAGTTACAAACTGGCTGCTTATTAGGCCACAAGTTGCGCTGCCGCTAAACTTGCGGCATAGTTGGGCACAGTTAGTTCTGTAGGTCTGTACAAGCCATGCTTTAAGCTTGAGTATTGGTTTGATGAATAGGAAGCCTACCTGCCTCCAAGTATAATCTTTAATTCATAATTCGGCAAAGCCCCATGAAACGTCCTTTTTACTTGTTCTCCAGCGGCCGTTTGCGCCGCAAGCACAATACGCTGGCCCTGGAAAAGGCTTCCACCGACTGCCGCATCCCCGACGATGAAGACACCGAGGGGCTTCCCAGCCAAACAGCCGACGGGCCGCGGCTGCCATTTGCGGTGGAGTCTGTGGATAGTATCTACCTGTTCGGGGAGATTGACATCAACACAAAGCTGGTGACGTTTCTGGCGCAGCAGGGCATTCCGCTCTTCTTTTTCGATTACTACGGCAACTATACGGCTTCGCTTTACCCGCGCCAGCCCGTTGTCAGCGGTCGAGTACGTATGGCGCAGGCGCAGCATTACCTCAGCCCGAAAAAGCGTATGGTGCTGGCAAAGGAATTTGTTGACGCGGCACTATTCAACATCTTGCGGGTGATGCGCTACTATGTGCCACGCCTGCCCGAGCCGGAGGCACTGGCCTTGCAGGAAAGCTGCGAGCAGATTGAAACAGAACGCGGACGTATTGCTGCCTGTCCTGATGTACCTACTTTGATGAGCGCTGAGGGTCGCGCCCGCGACTGCTATTACCAGACCTGGCCGCTTATGCTGGGTGAGGCCGTGGCCAAGAAGTTTCCGTTTGATAAACGGGAGCGCCGGCCGCCGTCAAACCCGCTGAACGCACTTATCTCATTTGGCAACTCAATTTGTTATTCGGTGGTGCTGCGGCAAATCTATCGCACGGCCCTCGATCCTACGGTTTCTTTTCTGCACGAGCCCGGCGATCGCCGCTATTCGCTTTCGCTGGACCTGGCCGAGATTTTTAAGCCCCTGCTCATCGACCGCGCCATATTTAAGCTCCTGAAGAACGGGGAAATACAGCCAAAACATTTTGAGCAACGGCTAGGTGGGTGCTACCTGAAAGAAGAAGGTCGCAAGATTTTCATGGCACATCTGGACCAGCGCCTGCAGCAAACGGTACTGCACCGGACATTGAACCGCCATATCTCCTATGAGCGCCTGGTACGGCTGGAGTGCCACAAACTCGTGCGCCACCTCTGTGATCCGAAGCAGGACGCGTACCAGGGCCTTCATATGTGGTGGTAATGCATTTCAATATTTGTTACTCATTTTTCGCTTTCGGGAAGATAACAGCAACTTTCAACTCATAACTATAGAGCAGTTCTTTGACATTTTGAAAACAAAACAGACATGCCTTACTTTATCGCCGTATATGATGTAAACCAGAAACGTGTAGGCAAGATGCTGAAGCTCTTCCGCCGCTACCTCACTTGGATTCAGAACTCTGTGTTCGAAGGTGAACTCACAGAAGCCCAATACCAGCGCCTCCGTCACGAGGCAAACATGCTAATGGAGGAAGGCGACGGTGTGGTAATTTACCGCATGCGGGAGGAGCGCTACCACGAACGCCACGTTTTAGGAGTGGACAAAGGCAAGCCGCAACGCTTCCTGTAGTCGTCAGGTAAATGATAACAACACCTATACGTTACATAATATTGCTAGAAGTGGAGTGAAATTAAAATTAAATCACTGATAGTAAGCCAACTAAACAGGTCGTCAGCTCCCTGTCTTTTTTACACTACCGGCACTTGACGCTTTTTAAGCAAAACTTATTCATATAAAATCCATCCAAATTAAGCTTGAAAGGCTTTTTATTGTTACTTTTGGGCTGGATTTCAATAGCACCTTAGAGGTATAGAAAGATCGAATTCGCGTAAATGAAAAAGCGCAGCTGCTCGATTTCAATAGCACCTTAGAGGTATAGAAAGGCATCGTGAGCAAAGGGGCCGATGCGCCAGGAGCCGTATTTCAATAGCACCTTAGAGGTATAGAAAGATGGCCAGCACAACATGGCTGGCTGCTTTAAGCTCACATTTCAATAGCACCTTAGAGGTATAGAAAGGTTGTCAACGTGGTATCCATCCTGGAGGGGCACAATGATTTCAATAGCACCTTAGAGGTATAGAAAGGTGGCTCACTTGAGCCACGCACCCTGAAGGTGCACCTGATTTCAATAGCACCTTAGAGGTATAGAAAGCTGGCACGATGCCAGCAGCAGGCATAGTATAATGATCATTTCAATAGCACCTTAGAGGTATAGAAAGTAGCCCTGCATCTTCGCAGTGATGATGAAGCCAGCATTTCAATAGCACCTTAGAGGTATAGAAAGCCGTGAAGGAGATGCGGGCCGCGCAGATCGCCTACTATTTCAATAGCACCTTAGAGGTATAGAAAGTGAGGTAGTAATGAACATCTACTGCTCTTATGAGGAATTTCAATAGCACCTTAGAGGTATAGAAAGCTTCTACTATTCGCATATTCCGATCACGCTGCCACTAATTTCAATAGCACCTTAGAGGTATAGAAAGATTACGTTGTTGGTTGTGTCAACAGTGATAGATGAAATTTCAATAGCACCTTAGAGGTATAGAAAGTATGGCAAAACAGGCACTATGTTTATCAGGTACTCATTTCAATAGCACCTTAGAGGTATAGAAAGGAAGGTGGAGCCGATCATGCTGGAGCCGGTGCTGGGCACATTTCAATAGCACCTTAGAGGTATAGAAAGTTAGTATATCGCAGCACAGACGCTTCCACACTGAATAATTTCAATAGCACCTTAGAGGTATAGAAAGTGTGAATAGAACTTTAGCCTATCCCTTGCTTTAAGAATTTCAATAGCACCTTAGAGGTATAGAAAGCATACAGGGCAACCTAAGCGGCCTATATCGTGAAAAATTTCAATAGCACCTTAGAGGTATAGAAAGATAATAAGGTTAAAAGCATAATCACCATTGTATTGCAAATTTCAATAGCACCTTAGAGGTATAGAAAGGTGTATACTATAGTGTATTGCTTCATATAGAGTTGATTTCAATAGCACCTTAGAGGTATAGAAAGTGGTTACCTTTTGAGCTAGAAGAGTGGCATAAGATAAAATTTCAATAGCACCTTAGAGGTATAGAAAGGTGTTTTGGCTTCTTAAACTTATAGTGTGCTGTTTTCATTTCAATAGCACCTTAGAGGTATAGAAAGTTTGGCTTAGCAGAAAGCCCTAGCGCGTACTTCTTTAGATTTCAATAGCACCTTAGAGGTATAGAAAGGCTTTAAGTTCTGTTATTTCTTGCTCTAGCTTATTAATTTCAATAGCACCTTAGAGGTATAGAAAGTACACCTCTAGCAAAGAAATCTAAAGCTTGCACCCCATTTCAATAGCACCTTAGAGGTATAGAAAGAAAGGCAAGACCTTTTGCGGGTATAATGACCAATGGAATTTCAATAGCACCTTAGAGGTATAGAAAGTTCCACTTTAGTCGTTCAATATCAAGTTTGTCATAATAGATTTCAATAGCACCTTAGAGGTATAGAAAGTTAGAACTAGCAGCAGCAGGGTTGTCTACCTCTATAAATTTCAATAGCACCTTAGAGGTATAGAAAGGAA
This sequence comes from Pontibacter rugosus, assembly GCF_042678745.1. Taxonomy (NCBI): domain Bacteria; kingdom Pseudomonadati; phylum Bacteroidota; class Cytophagia; order Cytophagales; family Hymenobacteraceae; genus Pontibacter; species Pontibacter rugosus. The sequence goes on from NZ_JBHTLD010000075.1 coordinate 19,598, forward strand.
CGAGATGTATTAACCTCACATAAAGGTACTAAAGATTTCAATAGCACCTTAGAGGTATAGAAAGTTAGAGCAGAAGCAAGCAAGAGAATTAGATTTAGTCATTTCAATAGCACCTTAGAGGTATAGAAAGTGATTAGCACTGTCGGGCAAAGGTCTTGATCTGTCAATTTCAATAGCACCTTAGAGGTATAGAAAGTTGTTGCTCCATAAGTGGATGGCACGTTCAATAGTGATTTCAATAGCACCTTAGAGGTATAGAAAGTTGCTGCTGTTGTTGATGCTAGTCCGGCCACGTTAGAATTTCAATAGCACCTTAGAGGTATAGAAAGGGGATAACCTTATACTATCCTTTGAAAACGGGCAGGATTTCAATAGCACCTTAGAGGTATAGAAAGATCGGTGCTGCTGTAGCGGCTCTAGGAGCTTTGTACATTTCAATAGCACCTTAGAGGTATAGAAAGCTATAATTTCATTTACATTAACTGCCATTGTCTTATATTTCAATAGCACCTTAGAGGTATAGAAAGTATGATGGTTTGCCGTGATCGGTTCGGAAGGTTCTCCAATTTCAATAGCACCTTAGAGGTATAGAAAGGTAGGTAGTTTACCCCCGTTGCCGTACGCGTCTATGATTTCAATAGCACCTTAGAGGTATAGAAAGTCTTTTTGGCGCTTTCGCCTACGCCTTTCAATCTAAATTTCAATAGCACCTTAGAGGTATAGAAAGGTAGGTAGTTTACCCCCGTTGCCGTACGCGTCTATGATTTCAATAGCACCTTAGCTCGACTTTAGCATTAAGCAGCATTGGCCAGCATATGCTGAAAATGCTGTAGCAAAGGTTTTGGTATTTTCACCATCTCTGTCTGTTTATCAGAGGT
>NZ_JBHTLD010000076.1:0-20323 GCF_042678745.1 Pontibacter rugosus
CTGTATAAAGTATGAATTATTTAACAAGTTTGTAAAATATGGAGCTTGAAATTACAAAAGAAGCAACAGTGGTTGATTATACGGTTAACCATTTGAAGCGTGCCGAGCTGCCTAAGATACTGCGAGTGCAGCAAGGCATAGTGCGTGCTACCCATGATTTCATGTTTAAGAAAGGGCTAACGCAGCTCATGCCGCTTATGCTATCTCCTATCACCGACCCGCTAAACCATGGCGTGGTAGATGCCACCATAGGGTATGCAGAGCAGCGGTGGAGCCTGACAAAGTCGATGATCTTCCATAAGCAGCTGGCTTTGATGAACCCGGCCTTAGATAGCATTTACATTGTTTCCCCGAACGTGCGTCTGGAGTTCGCTGACCGAGCAGATACTGGCCGCCATCTTTTTGAGTTCACCCAGGTTGATTTCGAGTTCAAGGGGAAAGACCGCTTTTTTGTGATGGAATTTATGGAGGAGCTCGTAAACTTCGTGTTCCGCCGCCTAAACGAAGAACTGCCGGAAACTATCATGGAGCTAAGAGGAGAACTTCTGCCACAGTACGAGAAATGGGAGGTTTGCCGTACAGAAAAGCTGGAGGCAGCTTTTGGTCCCGAATATGAGCATCTCAAATCAAAAGAAGCCACAGTACCATTCTGGCTGCTGAACCACAAGCGTGAGTTTTATGACAAAGAAGATCCAAAAAAGCGGGGCACGTACTTAAATTATGACTTAATCTGGCCGGAGGGTTATGGCGAAGGATTATCCGGTGCAGAGCGTGAGCATGAATACCGGCAAATTCGTAAACGCATGGCCGAGGTAGGCACAAGTGAAGATGTGTTTGCAAACTACCTGGAGATAGCTAAAGAAGGAGGTATTCCAAAGACAGCCGGTGCTGGATTTGGTGTTGAACGAATGACACGCTTTATCTGCCGCTTAAAAGATGTAGACGAAGCAACTGTATTCTCTCGCAAACCTTTTGCGAAAGCAATTTTTTAAAAGTTTAAGTCATGCTAAAAGATAAAATATGGATGAGCATGGCGATAATGCGGGCAATTCTGAGAATGATAGTTTAAATGAGTTAATTAAGTTGATTTAAAAGGCCTGCCATACTATTGCAGGCCTTTTTGTTTGTCTTAGGCTATCACGAAAAACTGAACCTATATAGGCTTGTAATGAGCAGAGCCATTGAAATAGTAAGTACTATAAACAAAGTTCTGTACTTGCATAGGTAGTTGCAAGCGGGCGTGGCCTACTCAACAGATGTGTTTGACTCTTGAAGCTTTTCGTAAAGCAGCAAGGATGCCATGGCGCTCGTTAAGACCATCCGTGTATCAGTGCTAAGGTTAGGCTGCACCCATGCTTTGCCGTTGTTGAGTACTTGAACCGCACCTAGTACCTTGTCACCAGACTTAAATTCATACCCCACCACATCAGGCAGAGGCAGATTTTTACCTTCAAATTTGTACACCGGAGAAACTGTGTAAATGGTGCTGCCATTAGATAAGGCACCGTCAAAACGCTTGCGGTCCTGATAGTACCCCGGATCTGCGGTAATTAGATGCCATTGCCCACTCTCAGGAGAGGTGAAATGGCTGGAGTAATACTCGAGGTTGGGAGAGAGGCGAATGCTGCTACCGTTGGTAGACTTCAGGTTTTTCTCGTGGAGCTTACTAGCGCCAAACACGTACCACTCGCTTCCCTGGCTGCTTTGGAGGTTAAACTCATACTGCTGCTTAGACTTTACATTCTCATAACCTAAAATATCAAACCCGCCACTGTTGTTCCAACCTTTATGTACATTGGCTACAGTATAGTCTCCAATCCTGAAGTTGCCATTCGGCTTCAAGGTTTTACGGCCTTCTACAGGTAGTTCCTGTGCCTGTTGCTTAAAGTTCGGCTCCACGGCCATTTGTGGAACAGTGCAGGATTGCATAGCCAGCGCTCCGACCAGCAGAGTAGCTAAAAGATACTTCTTCATAGTTTTGCATTTGGTAGTGAATTACTTATAAGTATAGAGATAGCATATATAGTGCCAGTTGATGAAGAAGAAGCTGGGAATTTAGGAGGGAGTGCTTCTGCGGGGGCGAATGTATGAACAGCTACCAGCGTAGTAGTTCATGTGAGTTAGGGGAGACATAAAAAAAGGCAGAAGCTTACGCCCCTGCCTTTCATACTTTGATAGTCTAGTGTTTAACGTCTCAAAACTAAAAATTCAGTATTACTTCTTCAATGATATCACAGCACTCCTGTAGTTGCTCTTCAGTGATGACAAGCGGCGGTGCAAAGCGGATAATGTCGCCGTGAGTTGGCTTTGCCAGCAGCCCTTTATTCATCAGTTCTACACAAACATCCCAGGCTGTGCGGCCATCAGCGGTTGGCTTGATAACAATGGCGTTGAGCAAGCCTCTGCCGCGCACCAGTGTAACTAGCTCTGGGCGCTTTTCAATTAAGCGTTGCATGCGTGCCCGGAAAGCCTCCCCCAGAATACGTGCATTGTCTACCAGGTTCTCGTCCTTGATTACCTCCAGTGCTGCAACAGCAACCATGGCAGCCAACGGGTTGCCGCCAAAAGTAGAGCCGTGCTCCCCTGGCTGTATGCAAAGCATAATATCATCATTGGCCAGCACACAAGACACAGGCAGTACACCGCCTGAAAGCGCTTTACCAAGTATAAGTATATCGGCATGTACCTCATCATACTTACTGGCCAGTATTTTGCCTGTGCGGCCAATACCCGTTTGTATCTCATCGGCCATCAGCAGTACATCATACTCTTTGCATAATGCGTGAGCCTTTGCTAAATAGCCTTCATCAGGTACTACCACGCCAGCCTCGCCCTGAATTGGCTCCACTAAAAAGCCGCACACATTCGGGTTCTCTTTTAGCGCCTGTTCCAGTGCATCTATATCGTTGTACTGAATCACTTTATAGCCCGGCATATAAGGGCCAAATCCTTTTGTAGAGTCAGGGTCGGTCGAGAAAGAGATGATACCGGTGGTGCGACCATGGAAATTATGCTCCACTACTATAATCTCGGCGTTATGCGGTGCAATGCCCTTCTTCATGTAGCCCCACTTACGCGCCAGCTTGATGGCCGTCTCTACAGCCTCGGCACCAGAGTTCATCAAAAGTGCCTTGTCATACTTAAAATGCTCGCAGATGTACTTCTCGGCAACGCCCAGTTTATCATTGTAAAAAGCGCGGGAAGTTAAGGTCAGCTGCTGAGCCTGCTCTACTAAAGCATTGATGATTTTAGGATGGCAGTGGCCTTGGTTAACCGCACTATAAGCCGATAGGAAGTCAAAGTAATGCTTGCCCTCTACATCCCAAAGATGCACGCCTTCACCGCGGCTCAGGACTACTGGAAGCGGGTGGTAGTTGTGTGCACCGTACTGGTGCTCCATGTCAATGGCTTGCTGGCTGGTGTTAATCGTTTCAGTGCTCATAGTTTTCTTTTGTGATCTTCTGACATCGGCAGGCATGCTGCCTTTTCTTTTTACAGTATTAGCTGTTTAGAGTTGTCAAAAATACAGATTTGCAGGCGACTTAAAAACCTGGAAGGTATAGTTGCTAGTAGTACCAGCCAAATGCCCCGTAGCCAATGGAGGGCTGGAAGCACTAAATGACCAACAGTAGAAATTAGGATGACTTTTGCTACGGCCACATATTTAGTGATATTTGCAGTACACAAAATAAGATAGCTTTGAGCCAAAAGTTAACAGAAGGGGAAGACTTTTACTTTAATGAACAGGGCCTGATGGTGCTTACAGCAAAGTATCTGTTAAAGCGAGGATACTGTTGTAAGAATGCCTGCAAAAATTGTCCTTATGGCTTCCGTAAAGAGCAGAAGCAAGCTGATAAGTAACAGCATAAAGTATAAAGTTTGTTACCTGATTGGCCGCTTTGGCACGAATGGTATACATTCAAAGGAAAATTTTAGGTATAGGTTTGATATTTAGTATCTTTTTGCAGATATTTGCACCCCTATTGAAATAAACCAGAAAAGAATACAAGATGGCACGAGTTTGCGACTTAACAGGTAAAAGACCACGCGTAGGTAACAATGTTTCTCACGCTAATAACAAAACGAAGCGTAAGTTCTACCCGAACCTTCAGAAGAAGCGTTTTTACATCCCGGAAGAGGATGCTTGGGTAACGCTTAAGGTTTCTACATCTGCGATCAGAACAATCAACAAAAACGGTATTACTGCCGTGTTGAAGAAAGCAGTAGAGCAAGGTTACATAATGTACTAGTGGCCGTTTACCGGCTGTGCAGGTCTTGGTAGCTGATAGAGCACCAGGCTATAAGTATAAGTCCGGGCAAGCCATCTGGTAGTTTAGATAAAATACCGGCAACGGAGAGAAGCTGTATTTGCTTTCCCTCCGTTGCCGTTTTTTTAACCTTTGCTATTCCTCCCTATTGTTTAGGGAGCGAGTGGAATAAGAAATAAAGCAAGTGTAAAAAGTGTAAAGCCTCTAAAAGAAGTTTTACAATAAAGTTTATACTTTGTTTGTAATTAGAGATTTAAGCTTTTATATTTGCAGTCCTAAATAAAAAATTACTGTCGAGATGGCTAAAAAAGCAAAAGGTAATAGAATCCAGGTTATTATGGAGTGCACAGAGCACAAAGCTTCTGGCCTACCTGGAACTTCAAGGTACATCACTACCAAAAACAGAAAAAATACGCCTGAGCGTCTAGAGCTTAAGAAGTATAACTCTGTGATGAAAAAAGTAACTGTACACAAAGAAATTAAATAACCATGGCTAAGAAGGTAGTTGCAACCCTAAAAACCGCTACAGGTAAAGACTGGGCAAAAGTGATTAAGGCAGTAAAATCTCCTAAGACTGGTGCTTATAGCTTTAGAGAAGAAATGGTGCCTGTTGATAAAGTACAGGAGTTCATTGCTAAGAAATAAGACAGCTTACGCTGCATTATAGATAGAATAACATGAAGAAGTCCCACTGGTGGGACTTTTTTAGTATATTACCGTATCACCCTGATAGCATTCACCCTACATCATAACCGGCATGGGAATTTTTGACTTTTTTGGTAAAGAGAAGAAAAAAGAATCGCTGGACAAAGGTCTTGAGAAAACCAAGACCAACTTCTTCGGCCAGCTAAGCAAAGCTGTAATGGGCAAATCCACGGTTGACGTGGAGGTGCTCGATGAGCTGGAGGAGATTTTAGTGCATGCCGATGTAGGGGTAGAGACCACGGTAAAAATTATTGACCGCATTGAGAAGCGTGTAGCACGTGACAAGTACGTAAGTACCGACGAGCTGGATCGTATCCTGCGCGAAGAGATTGCTGCGTTGCTGGAGGAGAATAATGCCGGTGACGGTGCTAACTTTGAGCTGCCTAAGGATATAAAGCCTTACGTGATCATGGTAGTGGGGGTGAACGGTGTAGGTAAAACCACGACAATCGGTAAGCTGGCCTCACAGTTTCAGAAGGCAGGCAAGCAGGTGGTACTTGGTGCCGCTGATACGTTCCGGGCTGCTGCCGTAGACCAGCTTATTATCTGGGGAGAGCGTGTGGGGGTGCCGGTGATATCGCACGGCATGAACACTGACCCTGCTTCAGTAGCCTATGATGCTGTGAAAAAAGGTGTGGAGATGAATGCCGATGTGGTAATTATTGACACTGCCGGTCGACTGCACAACAAGGTAGGCCTGATGAATGAGTTGTCGAAGATCAAGCGCGTGATGCAGAAAGTAACAGAAGACACCCCACATGAGGTGTTGCTGGTATTGGATGGCAGCACAGGCCAAAATGCCCTCCTTCAGGCCCGTGAATTTACGAAAGCAACTGATGTTACGGCACTGGCAATTACCAAGCTAGACGGTACTGCCAAGGGCGGTGTAGTAATTGGCATTTCAGATGAATTTAAAATTCCGGTAAAATATATCGGAGTTGGCGAGAAAATTGAAGATCTACAACTGTTCGATAAGAACGCGTTTGTAGAAGCTTTCTTTTCACGTTAATAAAACCGTTATGCCCAATTTCCTGTTGCTTCCGCTGGCAATGCTACTTTTAAGTTGCAATGGTGCCAAAACACCCCATCAACCTCTTTCGCAACAAGACCAGATGGAAAAAACAAGTATAGAGCAACAGGCACTGCCTGCACAAGTGCAGACGGGGCAGCTTCAGGAGCAACAAGCTCCTATAAAACAAGGTGTTGCTGGTCGGGTGGTCATGCAGTCTGGTAACCAGATGCCGTCACCCAATGCGCCCAAAAGTTCAGGTAAACGTGGAGTGCAACGCACTGTTTACGTCTACAAACTGACTAACGGCAATCAGGCAAACACACAAGACGGTGTATTTCACACCAACATTCAAACTAATTTAGTCACTCAGGTTGTTACAGATGCTAATGGCAATTTTGCTGTTAATCTGAGACCCGGCAAGTATAGCCTTTTCACGAAAGAGGAGAAGGGGCTGTATGCGAACCTATTTGACGGAGAGAACAATATTTTTCCGGTTGAGGTGCAGCAAGGGCAGGTAACAGATGTAGAGTTTCTGATAAATTACAACGCAAGTTATTAATCTGTGAAAGTAAGAACACTAAAGAAAGATAAAGTAAACGTAGTTACATTGGGTTGCTCAAAAAACCTGGTGGACTCCGAAGTGTTGATGGGGCAGCTGCGTGCCAACGAGTTTGACGTGGCGCACGAGTCTGACAAAGACGATTCTAACATTGTGATCGTAAACACCTGCGGCTTTATCGATAATGCCAAGCAGGAATCCATTGATACTATTCTGCGCTATGCCGATGCCAAAGAAGCCGGTCAGATAGATAAGCTGTATGTAACAGGGTGTTTGTCGCAGCGCTACAAAGAGTCTTTAGAAGTAGAAATTCCGCAGGTGGACGCCTACTTCGGTACACTGGAGCTGCCGCAACTGCTGAAGAAGCTGGAGGCAGACTATAAGCACGAGCTGATTGGAGAGCGCCTGTTAACTACGCCTTCGCATTACGCTTACTTTAAGATTGCCGAAGGCTGTAACCGCCCTTGCTCTTTCTGTGCTATCCCGCTAATGCGTGGCAAGCACGTAGACCGCTCTATTGAGGACCTGGTAAAGGAGGCAAAGCGCCTGGCAAGTATGGGCACGAAAGAATTGGTGCTAATTGCGCAAGACTTAACTTATTACGGACTGCAGCACTATGGCGAGCGCAAGCTGGCCGACCTGCTTCGTAACCTGTCTGATGTTAATGGCATCGAGTGGATCAGAATGCAGTATGCCTATCCTTCGCAGTTTCCGATGGAAGTGTTTGATGTGATGAACGAGCGCGACAACATCTGTAAGTATATGGACATGCCGCTGCAGCACATTTCTGATAACATGCTCAAAACCATGCGCCGTGGCATCAGCAAGCGCCGTACCATTGAGCTGGTAGACCAGATTCGCCAGCGCGTGCCAGACATCGCTCTAAGAACTACTTTGATTGCCGGCCACCCAGGTGAGACCGATAAAGATTTCCAGGAACTGTATGATTGGGTAGAAGAGACAAAGTTCGACAGACTTGGTATCTTTACTTACTCACACGAAGACAACACGCACTCCTTTACACTGGAAGATAACGTGCCGGAAGAGGTGAAGCAGGATCGTGCGGATGCCATCATGGAGTTGCAGCAGGGCATTTCTGTGGAAATGAACGAGGAGAAGGTAGGCAAGACCTTCAAAGTGCTGTTCGACCGCAAAGAAAGCGGCTACTTCGTTGGCCGTACACAGTATGACTCTCCTGAGGTAGATAACGAAGTACTCGTGCCAGCTGATAATGCCTATGTGCGCTTAGGTGACTTTGCTAACATAAAGATTACTGGTTCTTCTGACTTTGACTTGTATGGTGAGGTAGTGTTGTAAGACACAGGACATAAGTATCAGGATACAAGATAATAGATCAAAAAGCCCCGCAAGTATAGCTTGTGGGGCTTTTTTTTGTGGTAAATGAGCTAAAGCAAGTAGAGGAATTCCCCTCTTGGGAGGGGCTAGGGGTGGGTAATTACACCTGTTGGTGCTCTACAATCCAAGCCTCAATTGCTCGCAGCACGTTAGGTAAATCTCGCTTAACCTCCGCATCATCAAATCTTAAGAAACTCACACCAAGCTTTTCAAGCGCTTGCTGCCTTGCCACATCTTCCTCATACGTATAGTCATGGCTATCTCCATCCACTTCAATGGCTAACATCAGTTCTTTGCAGTAAAAGTCAACGATAAAGCTGTCCAGTGGCTTCTGCCTATCAAAATCTAGTCCTATTAGTTGCTTATTCTTTAGTTCGTTCCAGAGCAGCACTTCAGAAAGTGTGCTGTTCTGGCGGAGTTGTTTTGCAAGTTCCTTTAGGTATGGCTTGTAGGGGATGATTTTAAATTTCATCTATACACGATTAACCCACCCCTAACCCCTCCGAGGAGGGGAATTGTTCCGTAGGTAATCTTAAATAAGCTACTCTATAGAGCTTAACTAGTTTGAAGGAAGGGCTAGTCCCTCACTTCAAAACATGCCGACTCAACACCCGATAAGCCTCATTGATGTTATCCCCCTTCCGGAAGTCCTGCTTAATTGTTGGCTCCGACTCACCTGTGAGCCATATCTTCAGTTCCGCATCCAAATCACCGATGCCGGCACTTTCTTTGGAGAACATCTTGATGCTGCTGTAGGGGATGCTCTGGTAATCGGTTTTGGAGCCGGTAAGGCCCTGCTTGTTCACCAGGATTAGACGCTTATTGGTGAACACCAGCATGTCGCGGATCAGCTTGTAAGCCCGCTCTATCTGCTCAGTATCCATCAGGATTGGCTGAAATTCTTTTGCCAGTTTCTCGATCGACACTTCCGAGGCGTGTCCCATCATTCCACTTAGTAGTCCCATAGGTTTATGTTGTTGAAGTTTAGGTAAAGTATAAGCAAAGACACTGCTTATACTTCCAGTTCTTTTTTAATTCGCTTCTTGTCTATTTTACCTACGCTTGTTTTAGGTATTTCAGACACAAATTTATACTGCTTCGGTACCGCATAGTGGCTGATTTTGCCACTGTCTGAGAACTGCTCCATGTGCCGGATAAGGTCTTCGTCCGTTAAGTTAGTATCGGGTTTGGCTACGATCAGCGCCAATGGCCGTTCCTGCCAGCGTTGGTCTGGTACGGCTACCACGGCTGTTTCCTGCACGTCAGGGTGCTGCGAAATCAGGCTCTCAATCAGCAAAGAAGAAATCCATTCTCCACCAGACTTAATCACATCTTTCTTACGGTCTGTGATAGTAATCACACCATCCGGAGCAATGGTAGCAATGTCGCCGGTGTGCAGATAGCCGTACTGCCACAGCTCATGGCTGCGCTCCTCATCTTTATAGTAGCCCTGTGTGAGCCAAGGCGCCCGCACTACAATCTCTCCCGTCGATTTACCATCGCTAGGCAAGAGTTGCCCCTCCTCGTTCATCAATTTGATATCCACCATCTGGATCGGACGACCTGTTTTAACCCGAAGGTCAGCCTCTTCTTCTTCCGTTAAATGGCTCATGGTTTTTCGGTTGAGGTAGGTGAGAGAGAGTACAGGGCAGGTTTCAGACATGCCGTAGCCAGTAATAATTTCTATACCTAAGTCCATGGCTGCCATGGCCAATCCCCGTGGTAAAGCACTTCCGCCTATCACTACTTTCCAGTTGGTGAGGTCAAAGGTCTTTACCTGCGGGTGGTTTACCAGCATCTGCAAAATAGTAGGCACACAATGAGAAACCGTTACTTTTTCCTGTAGCACCAGCTTCAGGAGCATAGGAGGTTCATAGCGCCCCGGGTAGACCTGTTGCATCCCAAGAAAGGTAGCCAAGTACGGAAAGCCCCAGGCATGCACATGAAACATAGGCGTGATGGGCATGTACACATCGTTGCTGCCAATCTTCAGCGCGTTGTCCATGGCACCTAAAGCTGTAGCTAACCCAAAGGTATGGAGTACTAGCTGCCGGTGCGAGAAGTAAACCCCCTTGGGTAAACCCGTTGTGCCGGTGGTGTAGAAGGTGGTGGCAATAGAGTCTTCGCTGAAGTATGGGAAATCGTACGTATCAGGTTGCTGTAGGAGCAGGTCTTCATATTCACCGCTCAAGGTTAGAGACGTTTCCGGTGTGGTACCAGAATCAGACAGAAGTACAATGTGCTGCACCGTTTCCATCTTGCCTTGCATCCCCTCTAATATGGGCAGGAAATCTTCATGGCAAAAGATGACTGCATCCTCGGCATGGTTTATTGTGTAGAGAATTTCATCTGGCGATAGCCTGAAGTTGATCATGTGCAGCACGGCTCCTACCATAGGTATGGCAAAGTAGCCCTCCAGATAGCGGTGGCTGTCATAATCGAGAAAGGCAACTGTTTTGCCTTGTGCTATTTGTAAGTGGTTTGTAAGCACATGGGCCAGCCGTGCTACACGTTTGTTAAAATCTAGGTACGTGTGGCGCACCAGGTCGCGGTAAATAATCTCCCGGTTTGGCTCATACTTTAACGATTGCTCAAAAATGCTGCGAATAAGCAACTGCGACTGGTGTGCTTCTGGGGTTGGAGGCAAAATGCGGGTAGTGGTCATAGTTTGTTTTAGTGTGATAGGTGTCGGTTTTAAGTTGAGTGACATTAGTAATCTTGCTTTATCAACGCCACAGTTGTTTTTATACTATAGTATGAAAGGTTCTGTTGCGAGAGGTAAATTTAGCGCATTGCTCTGCTGCTAATTCAGTTCTTGCTTTGTAGTAGTAGCAATCGTCGTTGTGCAACTGGTAGAGGTATTAACTCTGTAGCTGCTGTCATCAAACCACCCCTAACCCCCAATGCCGTCAACTTAAGGACTTTATCCGTAGAAGGAGAAAAACACCGTATGTTTATGGGTCTAAAAAAAAGAATTTACAGATTTTGGAGGATTTGCGGGAGGAGATAGGCAGTGAGGGTTTTAAGCAGGAGCACCGGCAAAGCGAGCGGGACTTCACCAGGAACAGGGTGCTCACTTTTGTGGGGCTGGTGGTGAGCCAGATCAACCTGGTGAGCAAGAGCGTGAGCGTGGAGGTGAGCCGGTTTGTCGAGCGCTTCATCGGGCCCTCACTGGACTACAGCAAGCAGGCCTTCTCCAAGTGCCGGAGCAAGCTGAAGGCGGAGGCCTTCACTGCCCTGAACCGCAGGCTGGTGAGCCGGTTCTACGCCGACGAGGACTTCCGCAAGTGGCAGGGTTACCTGACGCTCGCCGTTGACGGGTCAACGCTGCAGTTGCCGGAGAGCGCGGCCCTCATCGGGGAGTTCGGCCTTGCCGAGAACAAGGGCAAGAGCATGCCCATGGCGCGCACCAGCCTGCTCTACGACGTGGAGAACGGGCTGGTGGTGGACGCGCTGCTCGGCCGCTACAAAGCAGGCGAGCCGGAGATGGCCCTCGAGCACCTGCGCCGGCTGGGGGAGCTCTGCCCCGCCGCCCCCTGCCTGCTGCTCTTCGACCGGGGCTACCCCAGCCTGTGGCTGATGGCCTGCCTGCAGAGCAAGGGGCTCTGGTTTGTGATGCGCTGCAGGGCCGGCTTCCTGGCCGAGGTGAGCGAGTTGGCCCGGCAGGCGGAAGAGGATGCGCTGCTGGAGCTGGATTTGGAGCGCGGCAACCGCCTGCACAGCAAGAAGCTGCGGCTTTACCTGGAGCCCGGGCAGACAAAGCTGCGGGTGCGGTGCGTGAAGGTGGAGCTGCCGGGCGGGGAGACAGAGTACCTGCTGACCAGCCTGCGGGAGCTGGACGCCTCACGCTTCCAGGAGCTCTACCACAAGAGGTGGGCCGTGGAGACAGGCATAGACTTCCACAAGAACGTGCTGCAGCTGGAGAATTTCTCGGCCAGGACGGTGCTGGGCGTCAGGCAGGATTTCGAGGCGCGCATGCTGGCCGCCAACCTGAGCGCGCTGCTCATTGCGGACGCAGAGCAGGAACTGGAGCAGCAGCAGGCCGGCAAGCACAACAGGCACACCTACAAAGTCAACAGGGCTGTGGCGCTGGGGCTTGTAAAGGACAACCTGGCCAGCCTGCTCATGGGAAAGGAGCCTGCACAGCAGGTGTATGAGAGGCTGAAGGAAAAGATCAAGAGAAGGAAGGAGGCGCTTAGGCCCGGCAGGAGCTTCAAAAGGCGGCAAAAGCTCCACTACAAGTTCCACATCAACAAGAGGCCCGTTATTTGAATCTCCTTAAGTTGACGGCATTGCCCCTAACCCCTCCTTATCCAAGGAGGGGAACTTGGAAACGTTACTTCAGTAAGTTTATATTCTGTAGCTGGAGCAGGTGTGCTTTATGCGCAGTGGAGCTGTTTTAGCTGCTCGAAGTAAAAGCCTTTCCCAGTTTTTCTGCGAGGCGCCTATGCGAGTTTTTCCGGTGCCGCAGGCATTGCGACCGAAGGGTAGCAAAGGAAAAGCTCCCAGCGTCGAGTGGGAAAACGAGTCCTCGCGGACTTGGAGCGCAAGTAACTTGCAATGGAAAAGGTAAGAGTTAAAGCCGTGGATAGGCAGCACCACGCCAGCTTAGACAGGAATAAAGTAGTAATTCAGTAGAACCCTCAACACGCAATGTACTGGTGAAAACTCAGCAATAACCACATATAATACTTCAAAACATTACTACCGTTGCTCATATCCTGCCACCTGCTTTCTATCGTTTCATCTGTAAAACCGGAAATAAAACCTTTACTTTGTGCCGAAGCAGTAATTTGCTGCAACACATTTCCCGCGAAACTGTTAAAAGGGCTAAACCTACGGCTACAAAGCAGATGGAAGTACAGACCATGAAAATCACCAAGATAGACTACGCTGCCACCGGCGCATTCTCCCAAACTATAACGGACTACCTCTGTCGTGGCGAACAGCTACGACCGTTCTATAACCACTTCCCGACTTTAGAGGCTTTCGAGGCCCAGTTGAAGGAGAAAAGCTTCAGCGAAGCACAGCGGCAGACGCTGCACCAGGCGCTGCAGGAGCAGTATACTTCCATATCAGAAGTTAACACGAAGGTGCAACAAAACATCGACCTGCTGCAGCAGTCGAATACCTTCACTATCACCACCGGCCATCAGCTCAATATCTTTACCGGCCCGTTATACTTCATTTACAAGATTGTTACGGCAATCAACACCTGCAAGCAACTGCAGGAGAAGTACCCGGATTACAACTTTGTGCCGGTATACTGGATGGCTACGGAAGACCACGACTTTGCCGAGATCAACCACTTTAACCTGTTCGGGAAGAAGTATACTTGGGAGAGTGAGCAGAAAGGAGCTGTAGGCCGATTCTCTACAGAAGATATGGAGCAGCTGCTGACAGAGCTACCGGAGGCGTACCCGATTTTTGAGGAGGCATACCGCAATAGCAAGAACCTGGCAGATGCTACCCGTGCCATTACACATGAACTGTTTGGTGCGTACGGTTTGGTAAGTATAGATGGTGACCACGCGGGGCTGAAAAAAGCGCTGCTGCCGGTGATAGAGAAAGAACTGACAGAGCAGCTATCGAATAAGCTGGTAGAGGAGGCAAGTGCACAACTGGAGGAGCTTGGGTATAAGTCGCAGGTATACTCCCGTGAAATTAACCTGTTTTACCTGACCGATGGGCTGCGTGAGCGCATTGTGCAGGAAGAGGACAAGTATAAAGTCCTGAACACCGACCTTAGCTTTACACTGGAGGAGATACAGCAGGAGGCACAGGAGCATCCGGAGCGCTTCAGCCCAAATGTTATACTTAGGCCCTTGTTCGAGGAGCTTATACTTCCGAACCTGGCATACATTGGTGGAGGCGCAGAAGTAGCCTACTGGTTCCAGCTGAAGAAACTGTTTGCTGCCTATAAAGTAGCTTTCCCGCTGCTGATGCTGCGCAACTCGGCGCTATACATTAGCCGCAGCAACGCCAACCGCATGCACAAGCTGGACTTGCAGCCGCAGGATTTATTTCAGGATTATCAAGAGCTGAAAAAGCAGCTATCTGCCCAGATACACGAAGAGGACATTGACCTGACTGCGCAGCGTGAGGCTGTAGCCGCTGCCTTTGCTGAGGTAGAGAAGCTGGCGAAGGAAATAGATCCTACTTTAGAGAAAGCCGTGGGAGCCGAAGAGCAGAAGGCGCACAATGCCCTGCAGATGCTGGAGAAGAAGATATCTAAAGCCCGCGATAACAAGCACGAGCAGACTTTTAAGCAACTGGAAAACCTGAAGGATAAACTTTTCCCGGGAGGTACTTTGCAGGAGCGTAAAGACAACCTGCTTACCTATAAAACCAACAACCCAGATTTTATACCTGCTTTGATAGAGGCATTCGACCCGCTGGAGTTTAAGTTTACGATTCTGGAGGAGGAGTAATGCGGAAGGCGGATCTTCGCAGGCAAATGCTACAGCAGCGCCGCGCACTACCACAGGAAGAGGTGCAGCGGCGCAGCCAAGGTATAGTCGAGCAGTTTTTTAGGCATTTTCCGCTGCAGGCAGGGCAAACAGTGCACGTGTTTCTGCCCATCATCAAAAACAACGAAGTAAATACCTGGCCTATTATTGAGCAACTGCGACTGGAGCACCCGGAGGTGCGGGTGGTGGTGCCGGTTACGGATGTGGAACAGCACGTGCTGACGCATCATCACCTAACGGACGAAGCCATACTTGTAGAAAACCGCTGGGGTATACCGGAGCCGCAAAATGCTCAAACCATACATGCCCGCGAGGTAGACGTGGTGCTGATTCCGTTGCTTGCCTTCGACAGGGCCGGGCACCGCGTAGGCTACGGCAAAGGTTTCTACGACCGCTTCCTGGCTGATTGCCGCTCTGATGTGCTGAAAGTGGGATTATCTTTGGAGCCGCCTGTAGTAAGTATAGCCGACCCTAATCCGTTTGACGTGCCGCTGGATGCGGTGGTAATGCCGCAGGGGGTGTGGGAGAGGAGCTAAGCTACTCTTCTTCTTCCTGAGCAGCTTCTACTCCTTCTTCTATTGTCTCCATGGCCTCTTCGTGTGTGTCTTCATCCGCTTCCGGCTCTTCTTGCTCGTACTCATTTTCCGGCGCAAAACTTAGCTTGATGTAGATAGGAAAATGGTCAGAGCCAATATAAGGCAGCCGTTCTATTTGTACCAGCTTAAAGTGATCCGAGTGAAACACGTGGTCGAGGGGCCAGCGAAGCGGCGGATAATTTGCGTTAAAGGTACTGAAAAGTCCTCTGCCCACCCGTGGGTCCAGCAGTTTACTTACCTCCTGAAAAAGCGCTGTCGTCCGCGACCAGGCGACATCGTTAAAATCACCGGCTACCACCACCGGATAATCTGAATCAGCAATGTCATAGGCAACCAGCACGATCTCGGCATCTCGCTTCTTTGAATTTGGCGCTTCGGTGGGCACAGGTGGCTTAGGGTGCACAGCATGCAGCTCCACCCAAATCCCGCTCCGCAGCTTTATAAACGTTTTGATAGATGGGATTTCCTTTTCCAACAGGTATTTGACCCTTTTCTGGCGCAACGGCAGCTGACTATACAAGTGCATGCCATAGGTGTTCGGCAGCGGAATTTCAACGCGGTAAGGGTAGTTTTGTGTCACAGGCTCTAAAGCATTCTGCCAAACTGAGTCCGTCTCTAGCAGTAGCAATATATCCGGGTTCTTTTGCTTTACCAGGCTCATCAGCTTACCATAGTTTTGGTTCGTCATGAGCACGTTCGACACCATAATGCTTAGCTCATTCTCTTGGCGGTTGTCCTGCTTTGCCTGCTTCACCTGCACAGGAGCCAAGGCAGTATAAGGATAAATGTTGATAGCCTGGTAAATGGAGGCAAGGCTTAAACCTACTAAAAGTACTTTATCGCGCCTGCGGTGCTTGCTGCCCAGCCACAAGTAAAGTGTAATACAGAGCAGGCTTAGCGCGAGCAGCTGCATGCGAGGGAAATCGAATACCCTTACATACCAATTTTCCAGAGGGAGCAGCGATAGTGCTGAAGCAAGGATAGAAAATACGCCTATTGCCTGTATAATGGTGATCGCTGCTTTCTTCATGGGTGCAAGTGGAATTTTGATGCAGCTGGTTTATTAAGTTTAGTGAATATAATACTAGGTAGAGTAGCAGTACGGATACGGTGTGTGGAGGTTAAAGAACAGGAGTCTGGCTTTGAAATTGGCAGGTATGGGAACAAAGGCTAAAAGCGTGAGTGAATGTGGCTTTAATTTCAAAGTATAAAGCAAGCTTTTACTACCTGTTATGTATGTTAGTGCCAGCCGCAGCACAAGAAGGATAGGTTTAAAAGAGCTTAAGCTGCTTATTATCCAACTCAGTAGATGTGATCTCTACAAACCTAATGCGTGGCCTTTTCTCTATTAAAGCGCCAGTTTTTTTATCTAACCTATCTACATAGCCTTTTACAACAGCATTCGTAAAAAGTGCGCCTTTGTAATTTTTAATGTTTCCTTCATGAGGGTAGCACGTTAACACATGGTCCTGATACAAGAAGCCAAGCGTATTGGAGTTCTCATTTCCTCTGGAAACATGCCCTTCCAGCTCTACATAACTGTCGTGTAACAGTTCAGGGAAGAGTGTCTCGTTCGCATCCTCATTGGGAATAAAGATGTACTTCTTGCTGGCGTTTATGCTCACAAAGTTTGCATCCTTACTATCCTTGTAACCTATAACCAGTTCCCGTTCTTCCTCAATTACTTTAGCCAGTTTCTTGAAGAGATCATTTGGGCAGGCTGCAAATAGCTTTAAGTATTGGGCCGGAACAATCAGCGTTTCTCCTTCATTATTAGTGATTGCTACCTTGCCGTCACCTGTAAACTCCAGGTGTTCAACCTTCTTTTTGGTGATGGAGCCAAGGTGTTTAGCTATCTTAATCACCCATGTCATACCCTTAAAGGCACTCTTAAACACATCCTTAAATCCTAACTCCTTAAAATTGCTTTTAGCGGCTTCTGCTAAGGCAGTACCAAAATATTTACTGGCACCCCACGTAGTTGTCGTTTTTAAGATTTGGGCATCGATGTCTTCTACAAATACAGCCTCCCAGCTTCCTTTCCTGATGCAGACGGGTATTTCAAAATCAGCCGCTTGCAGCGAAGCATCTTCTTGATACAGAAAGAATCGTATGGCTTCATCCATCCCTGTAAGTGCTTCACCTGCTTTCCTGGCATCCAGGAAACCATCTCTTACCAACTCTCCTTCATACTTTATATAGGCAAAGGTTTCGCTCGTCTCGTGCTCTTTTATGGTGGGTTAAGATTTATACTTCTACAGTTTTGCAGTACCGTAATATAGCCAAAATAGCTGTTGAATTGTAGGGCAATTAAAAAGGCAGCCACCGGAGCAGCTGCCTTTCATCAAGTATAAACCAATGGCTTATATTTTACTTCACCAGTTCCAGCTTGTTCAGCTCATCGGTGATGAACTTGATCTCGTCCTGGCTCAGCTTTAAGTTAAGCGCTTTGGCATTTTGCGTGGCTTGGTCGGCGTTGCGGGCACCTACCAGGGCAATGGTAATGCCGGGCTGCTCCACCGTCCAGCGGACAACCAGTTGGGCCAGTGTGGCGTTTTTGTCGTCGGCCAGTGGCTTTATTTTCTGCAGGAACTCATCGGTTCGCTTCAGGTTCTCGTCTTTAAAGAAGTATAAGTTAGCGCGGTGGTCGCCTTCGCTGAACGTATAGCCGGGCTTCATTTTGCCGGTTAACAGGCCGCGCTCCAGTGGGCTGTAGGCAAGTATAGACTTGTTATTGTCCAGGCAGTAAGGCACTACATCCGCTTCAATGTCGCGTTTTACCATGCTGTAAGGCACCTGGTTAGAGACAAGCTGCACATACTTCTCTGCCTCCTTCATCTGTGCTACATCATAGTTGCAAACACCAGCATGGCGCACCTTGCCTTCTTTTATCAGCTGTGCCACGGCTTCCATGGTTTCCTCAATAGGAGTGGTTACGTCTGGCCAGTGTATCTGGTAAAGGTCAATGTAGTCGGTGCCGAGGCGGCGCAGGCTGTCTTCGCACTCTTTGATGATACTCTCGCGGCCGGCATACTTGTGCACGTCTATTTCATTGCCATTGTTGTCCTGGCTCTTCATGGCTAGCTCACCTTTGTTCAGGTCCCAGCGCATGCCATACTTAGTCAGGATCTGTACTTTGTCGCGCGACAGACCTTTGATGGCTTCGCCCACAATTTCTTCGCTGGTGCCCTGGCCATAAATAGGGGCTGTGTCGATAGAGGTTACACCTAAATCATACGAAGCTCTGATGGCCTCTACGGCATCTTTACGTTCTGTGCCGCCCCACATCCAGCCGCCTGCTGCCCATGCGCCAAAAGTTACGACGGATATCTCTAAGTCTGATTTGCCAAGTTTTCTGTATTCCATGTTTGTTTCTTGTTGTAAGTATAAAATGTGTCGGATATGATATTCCTGAAGTATGTAAAAACGCCTAAGGGTATGATATGTTTACAAACAGGCCGAGAAGGTGCAGGCAAAGCGACACACGCAGCATGCTACAAGACAGATAGCCGCTGTAGTTAGAGTATATTATACTGCAAGACGGGCACTGGCACCTGTAGTACAGAAGTATGATCAGCTTTTCTTTTCTTTCTTCTTATCCTTTTTGTCTTTCTTGTCCTGCTTATTGCTGCTGCGGCCCAGTTCATTCTCCAGGCTCTTGTTGAATGCATCAATGTAGGCATGGCGCAGCACGTTCAAAACAGTTTTCCAGGTATTGGTGTCGGGGTTGTCTAAACTTCCTGAAATAGGTATCTGCGTGGCGATCTGGTCGCGTTCCTGGTTTTCTGCCGCTTCGGCAAAAATACCGATTACTGCTTCTTTGGCGGCATGCAGAAAGCCATCCTCTTTCTTGTCCTTCTTCCAGTCCAGCACCTTTACGTTCTCCAGGAAAGGCTTTACATAGCCATCCAATTGCCCATCGGTAACTTTAAACTTGGTATACAAATCCAATTTGCCTCTCTCCACATCAAACTTTGCGCTTGATTTTATAAAGTCGTTCAGGCTGGTCAGGGCCACGTGCGTGAGTTGCATGTTAACGTCCAGGTCTGGCGTTTCTTTAAGCAGGTTCGCCCGCATATCGCTCTTCAGTAAGCCGCCGCCTACCGATTTGCCCGTAACCGTTATGGTAGAGGGTAAGGCAGTCCGGTTATTCTCTACATTGGCCAGATTCAGGGCCACCAGCTGCATGTTATCTATGTGCATGTTCACGTCGGGGCTGCCGCTAAAGTCAAGATAGGCAAGTCTGCCGTTATTTACCTCAAAGCGGTTAATGGTCATGGGCATCAGGTCTTTTACCACTTGTGTCCAGTCGTCTTGTGTGGTTTGCTGTTGCGCTTCTTTAGTGGCTGGTGCCGCTACAATGTTCATCACAGGGCGATTCATCACGACTTCGCCTACAAGCTCTCCTTTGAAAAGAGAACGCCACTCAATAGAAAGATCCGTCTGTGCTATTTTCAGGAAAGGATACTTGGGATTGCCTTTTTCCTCTGTCAGTACCAGGCCCTCTATCTTGTAGGCGCCCCGGTACAGGTGCAGGTCAATATCTTCTACGTGGCCAGTGTAGCCAGGCATTTCATCGAGTGACTTGTTTACATAGTCCTTTACAATGTAAGGCAGTGCTACCCTTACTGCAATTAGCAGCAGAACTATGGCAATGGCGATTTTATATGATTTCTTGAGGTACATAAGTTTTCTGTGTTAAAACTGTGGCAAGAAGTAAGACTGCTGCTTATATACAGGAAGATTCTTGTGATTCCTGCAGACAGGCAGCTGTGCTGTTGCCATAGGCTCAGGCTTTTAAGTGCGAATGAGGCCACATAAAGAACGAGAATGTTGCTTGCAGAGTTGAAGATCCTGAGTAGAGTTTTAGGTCTGGGCGTTAAATTTCCTAAACCAGGCACCAAAGCTTATTACCTTAAGGCATTAAAAGGTCAGGTAGCGGTGGTCATAAAAACAAAACGCCCTTCCGTGGTTCGGAAGGGCGTTTTGTGGGATATGGTAAAGCTTGTTAGCCTTTGTATACAATGTTGAATTTCTTTAGCTCGTCTACAGGGCCGAAGTTTTGCTTTTCGATTGTCTTGCCACGGCGCTTCAGGTGCACCTCTACCGGAGCCATGGCTTTGGTCATGTCAGAGTTCAAAACCTTCACGTAGAAGCTTCTTGCTTCTTCAGAGGCACCTTTCTCAAACGTGTGTTTTTGGTGATTACCATTTACAGGCATACCCGGAATTACCTGATAGGTAGTGCAAACCACTTCATACTTAGGAAGAAACGGTTTTATAACTTTTTTAATTAAGCTTTTCATATAATCAATATTTTCTGAGTTGCTTTTCCTCTACTGCAATGTAGTTCTTTAT
>NZ_JBHTLD010000077.1:0-20278 GCF_042678745.1 Pontibacter rugosus
CAATATAATACAGTTTTATAAAAAAGTAAACACTGCTTGTCTTATTCTATTTTATCATTCGCTCTCATGCCTTAGCGCAGCCCACTACGTGCACCTTCTGTATTAAATTATGTACCTTTGCCCTATGATTTCGATGAGGCAATTATTTCTGCAAAATGTGGCGCAGACATCAGACTTTCCGCTGATGATTGAGGTGGAGAAAGCAGAAGGCGTTTATATGTATGGTGCTACTGGTGAGCGCTATTTGGACCTGATTTCAGGTATAGGTGTAAGTAATGTAGGGCATCGACACCCGCGCGTGTTAAAAGCCATACATGAGCAACTGGATAAGTATATGCACCTGATGGTTTATGGCGAATTTGTGCAGGCACCGCAGGCACAATTGGCACAGGCACTAACACAAACGCTGCCTAAACGCCTGAACAATGTATACTTTCTTAACTCTGGCACAGAGGCAGTAGAAGGAGCACTGAAATTAGCCAAACGTTACACAGGCCGCACAGAACTGGTTTCCTGCCGCAATGCCTACCACGGCTCTACGCAGGGTGCTTTATCTGTAAACGGCAGCGAAGGCTTTAAAAATGCTTTCCGCCCGCTGCTGCCAGACGTGCGCCACATACAGTATAACAGTATTCCTGACCTGCAAAGTATAACCAGCCGCACAGCTGCTGTTATCATAGAAACCGTACAGGGCGAAGCTGGTGTGCGTGTTGCAAAAGACGATTACCTGCAGCACCTGCGCCGGCGTTGCACAGAAGTAGGTGCATTGCTGATACTGGACGAAATACAATGTGGTTTTGGCCGCACGGGCACCTTCTGGGCCTTTGAGCAATTTGGCATAGAGCCGGATATTTTACTGTGCGCCAAAGGTATGGGTGGCGGTATGCCTATAGGTGCCTTTATTGCACCGCAGGAGATAATGGCCGCTTTCAAAACAGATCCTATACTTGGCCATTGCACCACATTTGGCGGCCATCCTATTTCTTGTGTCGCTTCGCTGGCTACGCTTCAAACTATTCAGGAAGAACAACTGCTGGAGGGTGTGGCAACAAAAGCGGCTTTGTTCAGAGAGCTGCTGGTGCACCCGCGCATCAAAGAAATCAGAAACTGTGGCCTGATGATGGCGGCAGAGTTCGAGAGCTTCGAGGTGCTGAAGGCTGTGATTGACCAGGCCATCCGAAATGGCGTACTCACCGACTGGTTCCTGTTCTGCGATAACTCCATGCGCATTGCCCCTCCCCTTGTTATTTCAGAAACTGAAATACGCGAGGCCTGTGCCGTTATACTACAGTCTATTGATGAAGCAACTGCTAACCTGAAATAACTTTTTCCTATCTGGTTTTTTTAACGCCAGCTAACTGATTCATACTACAGAGGCGCAACATGTTGCGCCTCTGTTCTTTTCTGAGCAACTCACTGGCACACGCACCCTTTTAGGGCTAGCTTCCTGCCTGCTTAAATCACCTGCTCTTACGTATAAATGCGCAGCACGAATGTCTCTGGTGAGCACGCACATCGCCAGCAACAGCACAAGCAGGTGCTGTTGCATGGGCTTCAAGCTAGTGCAGCTTATATTAAACAGCGTTCAACACAGAGTAGCACAAGTATAGGCTGCTGTGTGTAAAGCAACCGCTGCTTAATTTGTGCGTAAAAGCCGAGGTTGTACTTCATCCTGTAGTACAGATACATCATAAAACCCTTATGGAAATTGCCCTTGTACTAGGCTTGCTGGTCGTCGCGGTGGTGCTGTTTGCCACCGAGAAAATATCTGTGGAGATCGTGACACTCATCATGCTCATCATCCTTACCAGCACCCGCATTATTACGGCAGATGAGGCCTTCGCGGGCTTTAGCAGCGACTTCATTATCATCATTGCTTCTATCTTTATACTTAGTGCCGCCTTGCAGGAAACGGGTATACTTGATTTTGTTGTCTTACGCCTGGTGCGCGTGGCGCATAAAAGCACGAACCTGATGCTGTTTATCGTGATGATGGTGACGGGTGTGGTGTCGGCGTTTATGAACAACACCACAGTTACAGCCATGTTTGTAACGCCGCTGGTAGGCCTGAGCAAGCGTATCAACATCAGCACTTCTAAACTTTTGATGCCTTTAGCGTTTGCGGCTATACTTGGTGGCACCTGCACCCTTATCGGCACTTCCACCAACGTGGCTGTGAGCGGCTATATTGCCAAAACGGGCCTACCTCCCATCGGCCTTTTCGAGATATCTGGCGTGGGCTTTGTTATATTTCTGGTTGGCATTGCCTACATGATGACCATAGGGCAACGCCTTTTGCCGAACCGAGAAGACCAGCAACTGGCTGAAGAATATAAACTGCAAAAGTACCTGACAGAGATAGTGGTACTGGAGGAATCGCCGCTTGTGGGGCAGTTGGTGTTTGCCTCCGACCTCACCTCCCTAAACTTCCGGGTGCTCAACATCATCCGAGGCAAAGACAACTTTCTGCCTGATTTCCGCACCCGCATACATGAAGGAGATGTGTTGCTGGTAGAAGGAGACCTGGACAACCTGATTAAGGTAAAGGAAACGAAGGGCATTAACATCATGGCAGATGTATTACTTGAAAAAGACCTTGTGACGGAGGATATACGTTTGGCGGAGCTGCTCATTATTCGGCAGTCTGACCTGATAAACCGCACCGTGAAGCAGGTTAACTTTTTGCAACGCTACGGCTTGGTAGTGATTGCCATATCCCGGTACGGCGAAACGTTGCGCAGCAAAATAGGCAGTATCCAGTTGCAGCTCGGCGACCTGCTTCTGGTGCAGGGCTCAGCAGAACGATTCGCACAATTAAGAACCTCCAGCAATGTAGCCCTACTGGATGAGTTTGAACCGCTGCTCTTTAAAAAGCGAAAAGGCTTTATTGCCATCGGTAGTTTTCTGGTAGCTATTATTCTAGGCACTACACAGCTGCTGCCGCTTTCCATCGCTTTTCTGCTGGCGGCAATCTGCACCATTCTTTTCCGCTGCATCAACTCAGATAAAGCCTACGCCGCCATCGACTTTAAGCTGCTTATACTTATTGGAGGTATGACGGCTTTTGGAACGGCCATGGAAAAATCCGGTGCAGCCGATTTTCTGGCAACGGGCATTGTAGACCTGCTGGGGCCGGTGGGTAAACTAGGTGTGTTGGCTGGTTTTGTGGTACTCACGGTATTGCTCACACAGCCTATGTCTAACGCAGCAGCGGCCTTGGTTATCGTGCCGGTGGCTTTGCGAACGGCTACGGCCCTTGGCTCAGACCCTCGCGCTTTTGCGATTGCCATTATGCTGGCAGCTTCCGTATCGTTGGTCACTCCTTTCGAGCCAGCCTGTATTCTGGTGTATGGCCCCGGCAAGTATAAATTCTGGGATTTCATTAAAGTAGGTGCCCCGCTTACCTTGCTGCTTATTGCTACAATTCTGATACTGGTACCTGTTTTCTGGCCTATGTAACAGGCAGCACGTATTGCAAGTACTTATAAGTATACCAAACGGTTAAGACATGAAACATTTACGATACCTGGTGCTGTTGCCGCTGTGCTTCTTTGCCTGCTCCCCCGCAAATGAGGAAGTGAAAGATGAGTACGTAGAAACCACCCCACCCTCCGCTGCTCTTGATTCCATCGCTAACGTGCCAAAAGATAATGCAAAGACAAATAAGACCACCGCTACCCCTACCTTGCCGCTGCCACAACCCGTAATGCAGAAGCTGACAGAGCAATATCCGGGTTGGGAAAAGCCTGCTATTGCAGCTTACGCAGAAGCCCGTGCAGAAGCACAAAACGGAAGCGCAGCCATTGCCCGAGGAGATTTCGATGGAGATACCCGGCAAGACGTAGCCCTGCAGTTTCAGTTAGGAGATGATGTGGTGCTGGTGGCGGCCCTGCAAAAAGAGGACGGTAATTATGTGCTGGAAGAGCTTAACCGGGATATCTTGTTTAATGAGCGCGGAAAGCTAAAAAGCCTGTACTACCTTTTTACACAAGACGGAGGAGATAACATTTTCAACACAGCAACCAGCCAGGAAATAGAGCTGCCTCACGATGCGGTTTCAGTGGGGTTAGAAAACAGCCTGGTAACCTATCTCTATCAGAACGGAGGCTTTGAGAAAATTAATGTACAGGACTAAGCTGTTTTAAATAAACCAGCCTCTTTTATGGCTACCAAAGTGGTACAGCCATAAAAGAGGCTTCAGCATTTTAATGCGGCAAATCAAGCAAACGCTATACTTGATACACCTAGAATTTACTGTTTGAACAAGCGTCAGGAGGTAGAACCGATGTCTGTTCCAATAATGGCATAGCTCTCTTGCACCACAATTGCTTAATTCAAAAACGACTGTGCTTCGCGCTTGATGTTGTCCCGCGTTTGCCCATCTTTCACACCCATAGATATTTTTCGGACCAACACCCCCACAATCGACTTCTTGAAACCGAGCTTAGCAGCCATGTTAATGCAGAAGTTCATCTCATTTTCGTCTACAATGCCGTCTGCCAGCATCATTTCAACCAGATCGTAAATCTGATCAAAGCGTTCAGAATCGTTGGTGGGTAACTGAGGATCAACATTTTTGACGCTGGAAATAAGGTCCTTCACTTCGCTTGCCTTCATGCCATGCTTTTTACCGATGGCTACTATAAAGTTTACCTCCGAAGGATCTAAGTGACCATCTATTCTTGCCAGTGCGCCAAGATTTGTAATGTGGCTCTTTAATCTTTTTGTTTCTTCGCTCTCAAAAAAACCGAACATACGTTGCCTGAATAGGTTAAATTACTTTACTTGAACTTTCAAATCGTGCTGAAACAGCTATAAGCCTGCTTAGCAGAAAACATTCTGCCTATTAATAGGGGTAAAAGCCCTATTTAACAGCTAGGTAAGTAGTAACTAGAAGCAGAGATGTAAATTAACATACGATTTTCCATATTTTAGGTCGTAAATTAAGACGCATTTTATTTTTAGGCCGCAACCAGGCGTAGCTGAAGCAGGCATTTATGACTTGTTAAAGATAAGTTAATATCTGTTTTCAGCAATTTTAAGTAATTATACCTCATCTAAAAGACATAACAACACCATGAAGAGAATTGGAGTTTTTACTTCGGGCGGCGACTCACCAGGCATGAACGCATGTATCAGAGCTGTAGTAAGGGCGGCTGTTTATCATGGTATAGAAGTATACGGTATCCATCGTGGCTACAAAGGCATGGTCAAAGGCGAAATCTACAAGATGGATTCGCACTCGGTAAGCAATATTATTCAGAAAGGCGGCACTATTTTACGCTCTGCCCGCAGCCGTGAGTTTATGACTCCGGAAGGACGTAAATTAGCTTACGAGCAACTACAGGAGCATGGCATTGAAGGCCTGATAGCCATCGGCGGCGACGGCACTTTTACAGGTGCCAACATATTCTTTGAAGAGTATGGCATTCCTACTGTGGGCGCACCAGGCACTATTGATAACGACCTATACGGCACAGACTATACCATTGGCTACGATACTGCTGTAAACACGGCACTAGACGCTATTGACAAAATACGCGACACGGCAGACAGCCACGACCGTGTTTTCTTTATAGAGGTGATGGGCCGTGACTCCGGCTATATAGCAATACCTTGTGCTATTGGAGGTGGCGCCGAAATAGTGATGATACCAGAAACCGAGACAAGTATAGATTATGTGGTAGATACGCTGCGCACTGGCTGGAACCGTTCTAAAACATCTTTTATCGTGATAGTGGCAGAAGGCGACGACGCAGGAAATGCCACAGAAGTAGCGGCAAAGGTACAGCAGGAACTGCCACACATGGATGCCCGTGTCACCATACTTGGACATGTGCAGCGTGGAGGCTCCCCTACCGCTGCCGACCGCATGCTGGCCAGCCAAATGGGCGTAGCCTGCGTGGAGGGCCTGCTACAGGGCCGCAAGTGTGAGATGGCAGGCATCATCAACAAAGAGCTGGTGTATACTCCTTTTATCGACACCATTACAAAAGACAAGCTTATTAATCCGCAGTATGTAAGGCTGGTTGATATCCTTTCTGTTTAAGAATTAATGGCACTTTAAAACCCGGCCCGTCCCAAAGTTTATACTAAGGGCGGGCCGCTTTATTTTAAATAATGACGCATACCTTTTTGTAATAAAGTGTTTTATCTATCCATATTCGCACATTTCCGTAAAGCAATAGCACGAACCTAAATCAATACTGCTATCGCTTCTGCAAAACATATCGGAAAAATTGCCCTTAAGATTATACTTTGGCCTTTAGCCATAGTAGTCGGGCTGCTTATACTTATCATTATTGCACTTCAGTTTCAGGGGGTACAGAACTACTTAGCCAAACAAGGAGAGAGTTACTTAGAGAACACGCTTGGCACGCAAGTAAACATTGGCGGCTTTACCACCGATTGGCGCAATGTGCTTGTACTAAAGGATGTATATGTCGAAGACCAGCAGCAGGACACCCTCTGGTACTCTGAACGTTTAGGTGTAGACATGGCCATCCTTTCCCTGATTAAAGGAGAGGTTAACATCAGCAAAGTAGATTTAGATAACGCCACCCTTAAGCTGCAAATACGCGAAGACAGCACCACCAACTTCGACTTTATCACCGAGGCTTTTGCCTCCGATACAGCTGCTGCACAGCCAGCCGACACGGCCTCGTCTGCCATGCAAATCTCACTGGGCATTGTAAATTTCAACAATGTATATGTTGTGTTTGAGGATGAGCTGGGGGGTAATTATATCAAAACACGTATCGGGGAGTTTACAACTGTCATGGAGGAGCTTAACCTGGAGCAGCAGCGCTACTTGGTAGATGAGGTTGAGCTGGCCAACACCTGGGTAGACTATAAACAGACGAAGCTCCCTGACACCGACACCACCACCTCAGAACCACTAGAGCTGGATTTTGGACTAAACAGGCTCGCACTCCAAAACATAAGGGTCAGTTTTATCAGCTATCCCTCCAACCAAAGTATAGAGTTAGCCCTTGGAGAGTCAGAATTACTGGCTGATAACATCAATTTGAAAGATGCGCGTGTAGATCTGGAAAGCTTTATGCTGCGCGATACCGACCTGAAGTATGTACAGAAGAAGTATAAGCCTGCCGACTCGCTTGCAGTAAACCCTGAAAGAACGGTAAAAGAGTTAGACAAATCTGTAGAAGAGACAGCTGGCCAGCCCATGAATTGGGTAATTACCTTAGGAGAGTTTGACCTTTCCAACTTTGATGTAGCCTACGATAACTTCGATGTTCCCAAGCAGGCAAAGGGTATGGACTACAACCACCTGAAGTTCCTGGATGTTAAGCTCGAAGCCAAGGATTTGCTGTACAGCCTGAACCGCATCCGGGTAGACCTGAACCAACTGACTTTGCAAGAGCAAAGCGGGTTTAAAATCACTAATTTTAACGCCGGGATAGTAGTCGATTCCACCAGCGCCAGCCTTTCCAACCTGGATCTCAAAACAGGCAACAGCCACCTGCAGAACGATCTGAAAATGACGTATCCTTCTTTAGAGGCGATAACCGAAAACCCGTCTAAGGTTGGGCTGACACTTGACATCAACAACAGCTATATAGGCATGCAGGATGTCCAGTACTTGGCACCTGATTTAACGGCTAACCCTTCTTTCAGAAGTATAGCGAATGAAACCATAAAGTTAGAAGCTGAAGCAGAGGGGCAGCTGGATAACCTGCGTATCAACAACCTGCAGTTAGCTGGACTCAGAAACACCAATGTAGACGTAAGCGGTTTGGTGCGGAACGCCATGGACCCCGATAACCTGTACCTGGACCTGGACATAGATCGCTTTACCACCACGCGCACCGATATACTTGCCCTTACCCCGGCCGGCACCATTCCTCCTGATTTCAGGTTGCCGGGCCAGATAAGTATGCAAGGCAACTTTAAAGGCTCCCTAACAGCTTTTGACGCGACAGCAGATCTCCGCAGTTCGTTTGGAAATGTAGAAGCCGTAGTAGACATGGGTGCCAATGAAAGCTTCACGGCCACTGTCAGATCCGGTGGTTTTGACCTGGGCCAACTGTTTGTGGATAGCCTAGGCTTGGGCAAAGTGGCACTAGTGGCTAAGGCAAGCGGCACCGGACTTACACCGGAAACCATGCGCGCTAACATACAGGCAGACGTAAAGCGCTTCGACTACAACAGCTATACTTATAATGATATAGATCTATCTGCGCACATAGACCGCAGCCTTTACTCAGTAAAAGCAACCGCTGAAGATCAGAACCTGGCCTTTGACCTGACAGGTGATTTTAACCTGCGCGATGCACAACAACCGGCCTACGATTTTACCCTTGCCTTACAAAAAGCAGACCTACAGGCCCTGAACTTTTACCCGGAGCCACTGGCAGTGCAAGGGCAGATAAAAGGAAATTTCACAGGTGCCGATGCCAGCACCATCAGCGGCCGATTGATAGCCAACGAACTGGTGGTAAGCCACAACAAAGCTACCTACCCCGTAGATTCTTTGGTGATGACACTGGAGCAGCAGGGTGAAACAGCCGAGATCTTAGTACAGTCTGATATAGTAGATGCCGAGATGAGCTTTCAGAACTCGCTGGCCACCTTACCTACGGCACTGCAGAAACATTTTTCCAATTACTTTGATTTGCAGCCAGACCCTCCTTACCCGGCTAACCTGAACCTGGAAGACTTTACGGCTACCATAGACCTGAAACAGACAGGCTTGATACAGTCTTTTGTGCCGGGGCTAGACCAATTGCAACCTGCTTCACCTATCACGGCTTCGTACAACGGCGAAACCCAGCAACTGCGGGTAGACGGGCAAATCAACAAAGTAGTATACACAGATTATACGCTGCAAAATATTGGCCTGCAGGTAAGAGGAAACAGAGAAGAACTTGCCTATAACGTAAACCTACAACAGCTGTTATCTCCCTCTTTGAACGCGAAAAACATAAGTATAGAAGGTGCCGCACGAGACAATGAGCTGGCGGTGAAACTGGCCATAGCCGGAGACACTGCCGATGCTGATCGTTTTGTGTTCGGAGGAATCTTAAACAGCCTGGGCACCGGCTACCGCTTCGCTATCAACCCTGATCAATTGGTCATTAACGGTGACAACTGGAATGTGCCCCAGGACAACTACTTGCAATTTGACACCGACTTCATTTATGCCAGTAATGTAAGGCTACAGTATGATGATCAGGCAATCGCACTGAACAGTACTGGCCCCGTATCTCCAAGTGCTCCACTAAACGTAGCTTTTGAAAATGTAAGTATAGCCTATCTGATGCATACTATCCAGGATCAGGATAGTTTGATAGCTGGTGTGATAAACGGGGAAGCAACACTCAATAATATACTGGGTGATAACCTCTCGTTTACCTCAGACCTAACCGTTACAGACTTTTTATATGAGGGCGTATCTGTAGGTGACCTGGCGCTGGAAGCCAGCAGCGCAGGCAGCAACCGCTTTAACATCGATGCTAAACTAACTGATAACGGTAACCAGGTACTGGTAAACGGCTTTGTGGAAACACAGCCAAACGCAACACTCCTGAACCTGGAGGCCAACGTCGCCAGCCTTAACATGGCCTCGCTCGCAGGTTTTACCGCAGGCATGGTAGAGCAACTCGATGGAACTGCCCGTGGCAAGCTTCGCATTACGGGTACAGTAGCACAACCTAATATTACCGGAGAACTTAACTTTGATCAGGCACAGTTTAACATCACTATGTTCGGCTCTCTGTTTACGTTAGAAGATGAGCGCCTGGTGTTCAACGAGCAGGGTATTCAGTTCCCTAACTTCACCATCACCGACACCCTGGGAAACAACCTGGTGGTGGATGGCATGATCCAGACAGAGACTTATACAGACTTTAAGTTTAACCTGGGCGTAGAAACAGACCGGTTCCTGGCACTAAACTCTACTGCTCAGAATAACGACCTGTTCTACGGAACGCTCTTTGTAGCTGCCGATGCCACCATTACCGGAGACATGGCGCAGCCCGTGGTAAAGGTAGATGTACGTGTGCTGGATGGCTCTGACTTCACCACGGTTATACCTGCCGAATCTGTTGGGGCGGCCGAGCGGGAAGGTATTGTAGAGTTTGTGAACCTGGGGCCTGAACTAGACCGGATCATCAGCAGACCTGACCAGGATACAACCGAAGTGACCGGCTTTGTAGGTGCAGATGTAGAGGCTGAAATAAGAGTAACCGACACCACCCCTATAACCATTGTGATTGACCCTACCACTGGCGACAATTTAGTGGTTCGAGGTTCTGCAGACCCATTATATATAGGCATGCGCCCCAGCGGCGAAATCAACATGAGTGGCCGCTATACTATTACAAGTGGTCGCTATAGTATGGACTTCTATGATTTAGCCTCCAGAGAGCTGGATATTTCAGAAGGCAGCTATATCAGCTGGTCAGGAGACCCTTTGCAGGCTACCATGGATATCACAGCCATTTACAACGTAGAAACTGCTCCACAGGAATTAGTTGCCTCTCAGGTTGCAGGTGTACAAGACGCAGCCCTAAAGAACCAGGTAGACTTTCAGGTACTCGTAAAGGTAACGGGAGACTTACTTACCCCGGAGATTGGCTTTGATGTGCAATTAGCGGAAGGAGAAGAAGGAAACGTGCCGGACCAGGTAGTAACCAGCCTCGGAAACCTGAGGCAGGACGAATCAGAACTGAACAAACAGGTCTTCGCACTGCTGGTACTGAACCGCTTTCTGGCACCAGACCCTCTTGCCAGCTCTGGTGGAGGCTTTGAGTCCTCTGCCCGAAACAGTTTGAGCGGTGTGCTAACAGATCAGCTAAACTCTCTCACGAACCGCTATGCAGGTGGTCTGGGTCTGGAACTGGGCGTTGACTCTTACCAGGATTACTCTTCTGGTTCTTCGCAGGGAAGAACAGACCTGAATGTTGCCCTGCGCCAGCAATTCCTGAACGACCGACTTACGGTGCGTGTAGGTACCGATATAGGTCTGGAAGGCGGCGGCCAGTCAAATCAAACTATGAGCGGCTTTGGCGGGGATATTTCTGTTGAGTATTCCATCACAGAGGATGGCCGCCTGCGGGTGCGTGGGTTCCAGCGCAACCAATACGAAGGCGTACTGGAGGGAGGCGATGTGCGGGCTACAGGAGCATCCCTGATATATGTGCGGGAATACAATAATTTCTCAGACCTGTTCCGCAGCCTGGAAGCCGTACAGCGCAAACAAGAAGAGCGTAAGCAGCAGGAGGCTGCATTGACCCGCAAGGAGCAGCAGAAAATAAAAGAAGAAGAAAAAGAACTCAAAGAAGAGGGTATCGAACAATAATCTATGTTAAGCACTAAGTCTCTGATAAACCTGAAAGGCACCTACGTTCTGCCACTCATGCTGGTATTTTTACTCTCCTCTGGTTGTAGTGTAACCAAAGTAGTGCCCGAAGGAGAAGCCCTGTTTTGGGGATATGATGTAGCCGTGAAAGGCGAAAAGGACAGCAGTAAGCGCTCTGCCGACCTGGAAACGGAATTGAGCCAGACCATACAGCCTGACCCCAATGCATCTATACTTGGCCTACGCCCGAAGCTGGCTATTTACAATGCCTTTTATACTGAAAAAGAAAAAGGACTCAAGCACTGGATCATGACTACGATAGGAGAGCCTCCCGTTTTATTTTCGGAACTCGATACTGGCAGCGTGAGCCAGGTGATGCGCAACCGACTGCACAACAGAGGCTATTTTAACAACACAGTAGGAAGCACAGCCGAAGTCAAAAACAAAAAAGCTACTGTTAGCTGGACGGCAAAAGTAGGCGAGCCTTACCGCTTGCGGAAAATTGAGTATACGCTAAACGACTCACTGCAAGTGCACCGGGACATTCAACGGACAAAGAACGAATCGCTGTTACAGCCAGGCGAGCCTTATGACCTGAGCACCATGTCGGCGGAACGCGTACGTATAGATGGCACTTTGAAAAATGCAGGCTACTATTTTTTTAGTCCGGAGTTGTTAATCTACAGTGCCGATACTACCGTGGGTGACAGACAGGTGGATGTGCTGTTGCGTGTTAAAAATGCTGCTGCAGCCAGAGCGCTTCAACCATTTAAAATGGATGATATATTCATATTTGCCAACTACTCTGTAGGCGATAGCCTTGCCACAAACGATACTATAGATTTTAGAGGCTATCACTATATCCCGAACGAAAATTATGTACGGGCAAAGCATCTGCTACGTGGTGTTTTCCTGGAGCAGGATAGCCTGTATACCAGAGAAGAGCACCTGCTCACCACCAAAAGACTCAATGCTTTTCCGGCGTATAAATTTGTGAACATAGAATATGAGGTAGATACCACTAAAAGCGATGCGCTGGATGCGTTTATTTACCTGACACCTTCTTTGAAAAAATCACTGCGGGCGGAGGCACAGATGGTGAACAAGTCGAATGGCTTTGCAGGCCCCGGCATCAACATCTCTTTCCAGAATAAAAACGCCTTCAAGGGATCTGAGCTGCTAAACGTAGAGCTATCCGGCACTTTTGAGTCTTATGTAGGCGGCAGAGGCAGTGGCGATGTGCCAGAAGGTGTAGAGCAGGAAGGCAACCCGAACTTAACTTCTTACGAAATCAGCGCCAAAGCATCCCTGACTATACCTCGTATTTTATCACCTTTTAAAATACGTAACCTGCGGACAGAATTTGCCCCTCAAACCCGCATTGGAGCAGGGTTTAGCTTCCTGAACCGTGTTGGCTTCTTCCAGATGAATTCTTACAGCGCCACGTACGGCTATAACTATCGCCCAACGCAGACACTTACACTTGATGTAACTCCAATTAACTTACAGTATGTGCGCTTGAGCAATACATCAGACTCTTTTACCACCCTTCTGGAAAAAAACCCATACTTGCGCCGCAGCTTTGAGAATCAATTTATCATTGGCTCTATTTATCAGCTTACCTACAGCACCCAGATTTACGAAGACCGCACCCACCAGTTCTTCGATCGAGTAACGCTAGATTTATCGGGTAACCTTATTAATGGGATTCAATCACTTGGCGGCTCGCCGTCTCCAACAGAAGATTTCCCCCGCACCATTGCAGGAAACAGGTTTTCGCAGTATGTGTTGCTTGACAATGATTTCAGGCATTACCTGAACATCGGTAAAGAAAGCCAACTGGTTACGCGCTTGGTAACAGGTGCTGGCTATGCGTATGGTAATGCTACCACACTGCCTTATGTAAAACAGTTTTCGGTAGGTGGACCAAACAGCATCCGGGCTTTTAGGGCACGCAGTATAGGGCCAGGCACTTTCACACCCGAAGACCCCAATGATTCTTTTTCTTTCTTCGACCAGGTGGGCGACATCAGGTTAGTAGGTAATGTAGAGTATCGTTTTCCAATTGTAGGATTCTTTAAAGGAGCCGTTTTTTTGGATGCAGGTAATATCTGGACCTTCCGTGAAGAATTCAAGGAAGACGGCACCCCTGCACGTCCAGGCAGTGTGTTTAACTCCAGCAACTTCCTGAACGAACTTGCCATAGGCACCGGCTTTGGCCTGCGGGTTGACGTTGAGTTCTTCGTTCTTCGCTTTGACTTTGGTATACCTGTCCGTAACCCATCTATGCCTGAAGGTGAGCGAAACGTATTCAACAAGTTTAACGGCAGTTTTGGAGGTGATAACGGGATGGTACTGAATATTGCAATCGGATATCCATTCTAATTCTGAATAACTGATTTTTGAATAACTGAATAAGTTTATTCTTACTGTTCTTTAGCTTCAAAGTAGAACATATTGATACTTTATACCTGCAAGCAAAATCCAATAGAAAGAAACTTTGCAAAGAGGTCATAGTACTTAATATCATCCAAAATCGTGAAGCCAAGGCCTTTTACAAGCCTTGGCTTCACGATTTTGAATGCTACTTGAACAGGCAACAAAGCGCCTACTCCACCATCAGTCATTTCAAGTTAAGCTCTCATCAATAAAGGCAGTAATCTCCTGCCACTGCTGCGGCTCAAACCAGGTATACTCATCCGGGTTCTTTTTAAACCACGTAAGTTGGCGTTTGGCATAACGGCGGCTGTTGCGCTTTAACAAACGAACGGCTTCGCTCCAATCATACTTGCCTTCCAGGTAATCGAAAATTTCTTTATAGCCCACTGTCTGTAGCGCGTTATGATCCCGGTATGGGTATAATGCCTTTGCCTCCTCTAGTAGCCCTTGCTGCAGCATAAGGTCCATACGCTGGTCTATGCGGCTATAAAGCACTGCTCGGTCGCGGTTCAAACCGATGGGGATGATGTTAAACTCACGCTGCTGCTTTTCGCTGCGCCTAAAAGAGGAGTAAGGCATGGTGCTGCTCAGGCATACTTCCAGCGCCCGTATAATGCGCTGTGGGTTCGCTTTATCTACTTCTGCAAAGTATAAAGGGTCGAGCTTCTGTAGCTGGCCCAGCAAAGGCTCTAGTCCTTTTTCTTCGTACTGCCGTGTCAGCTCTTCTCTGATTGCCGGGTCTGTCTCAGGCATAGCATCCATTCCCTCCAGCACGGCCCGCACATAAAGCCCGGAGCCCCCTGTCAGGATGACAACATCTTTTTCTTTGAAAAGCTTTTCCAGCAAAGCTAACACATCCTGCTCGAACGCACCTGCGTTATAGTCGGCTGCTATTGTATGAGAATCTACAAAGTGATGTGGCACCCCCTGCTGCTCTGCTACTGTTGGCTTGGCGGTGCCAACAGTCATTTCCTTGAAAAACTGGCGAGAATCAGCCGAGATAATTTCTGTTTTATAATGCTTGGCCAGTTGCACACACAAATCTGTTTTGCCTACAGCTGTAGGCCCCACCACCACCACCAGGTGCTTTTGAGTATTCATACAATTTTTAATTAAATCAAAAAAAGGCACATCTGCCCTATAAACGCTTATGTTACCATGCCCTGGCCGCACCTTGCCTTTACAAAGTTAATATTTTGTGTATTAGGCGCTGGGCGATAGAGTTAAATGTAAATTTTTGCTAAATTATCGCTAAATTCATAAAAATTGCAGCGGAGTAGTAACCAGCTTTTTTTAAAGGGTTCGCTCCCATACTTTTAGCAGCTAAAAATGCCTTATATACCTAATCGTCCTGCTGACGATAAAACTACACAGTTAGCTTCTGCCCTGCTGCAGGTTCTGGCTCAGTTGGCCAAACCTACGCATGGCGTGGTAGTGGCGCTGCCCACCGGCAAGGTACTTGCAGCAAATGCCCAGACGATAAATTACAAGGCGGCGGATTCTGATTTCCAGGCCACGCGCCACTTGCGTAGCCTGTTTAACATTTCTTCGGAGCAGTTTCTGGAATTGGCAGGCGAGCTACGGCAACATCATAAGCTTACGGGCATGATAAGGCAGCACAACGCTGACACCTGCGATACGGCTACCTACAGTTGCCGGATAGTACACTTTCAGGAAGAAACCTTTATATGCGTAGAGCTTGCAAGTGTAGGTCAGCCTACGGCACTGCTCCCCTACGATGGTGATAGTTACCACAGTGTGTTTGAGGAGGGCTCGGAAGCTATGTTTCTGTTGGATTGCAGCGGAAGTGTGATTGATATCAACCGGGCAGCTATGCACCTGGTGAATCTTGAAAAAGATGAACTGATAGGCAGCCCTATATCCCGTTCGCTCAGGTTAAACCTGTTTGAGCGTTTGGCGCTACGAGGCCAGGTAGACCAGGCTTTTGCAGGCGGCAAGCAAAAATTTGAATGGTGGCTACACGAAAATAACAACGAACTGCTGCCCGTTGAGATTACGCTTCTGAAAGGTAAGTTCAAGGGCGACGATGTGTTATACGGCTCTATCAAGAACCTGAACGACGTGATAGACACAGAGCAGGATATCCGTTTCCGAAACCATCAGTTAGAATTCGTGAATCAGCTTATTACAAAGCTAACATCCTCTGATAGCCAGCATGACGTGTTGCACAGCACCCTGGATGAGTTGCTGCAGCGAAGCGATGTTACCGGAGGCTGTGTGTATAGCTATGATAGATTTGAACAAAAGACAACCCTATCTTATTCGGCAGGTGTAGTAGCTGAGCCAAAGCTGCAGGATACCGTGGATATTAGTCCTGAGCTAATTTACCAGCTTACCAGTAATGATAAGCGTACGGCACTGCTGCGCTTACAGGAGTACCTGCAAATACAACTGAAACGCTCCCTTACGGTAGTACCCATCACCACTGAAAAGGATGTGCTGGCCCTTATACTTATCTGGCCTGGTAGTGATGCCCGCACTAATCAGTCGTCCGTTGCGCTCCTTGATTTTATTGGCACTGCTATTGGCAACTACATTTCACGCCACCAACTGCAGCAGCAGCTCACCAATACCGAAGACAAGTATAAATTACTGTTTGAAGCCTCTTATGATGCCATACTTTTGT
This sequence comes from Pontibacter rugosus, assembly GCF_042678745.1. Taxonomy (NCBI): domain Bacteria; kingdom Pseudomonadati; phylum Bacteroidota; class Cytophagia; order Cytophagales; family Hymenobacteraceae; genus Pontibacter; species Pontibacter rugosus. Next base: position 16,410 of record NZ_JBHTLD010000077.1, read on the forward strand.
TTAAGAATGGCACTGTAGTAGAATGTAATGATAAAGCAATCGAGTTTTTCAGGTGCACACGCGAAGATCTGATCGGAAAATCTCCCGATTTCTACTCACCTGATGTTCAACCTGACGGACAACCATCAGATGACAAAGCCAGTCTGATCATGCGGGAGGTAATTTCCACTGGCCGCTCCATTACCATAGAATGGAAGAACCGTCGCAAAGACGGGACTCTTTTTGATGCAGAACTAACCATCAATCGCCTTATACTTGACGGAGAGTTTTACATACAGGTATTTAAGCGCGATATAACACAGCGCAAGCTGGCACAACAGGCACGAAGGCGACAGGAGGTTATGCTGGAGTCTATGGAGCAGTTCCGCAATTTCCTGGATAAGGTAAACCTCATCTATTACAGCCTGGACATAAACGGCAATATTGCCTTTGCTAACGATTATTTTCTGCAGTATGTAGAGTACACCGCTGACGAACTCATCGGGCAAAACTTCTTTGATGTATTGGTTGAGCCGGAGGATAGAGCACAGCGCACACAGGACTTCCACATAGCCCTGGAGACAAAACAGCTAAGCTCCTATTACGAGCGAGATGTAGTTACTAAGTCTGGTCAGCTCAAGACCATTCGCTGGAACTCCATGTTTGAGTATAATTCTGAGGGTCATATTACAGGCCTAACCAGTGTTGGCAAAGACATGACCGACAAGCGCATTGCCATGGAAGCCCTGAAGGACAATAAAATACGCCTGCAGGACCTGTTCGACAACGCCCATGACCTGATTCAGAATATATCAGCTGACAACAAATTTATATTTGTAAACAAAGCCTGGAAAGACCGTTTAGGATACGACGATCAGGATATAGAATCGCTGACACTTAATGATATTGTGCACCCCTACTACAAGGCAAAGCTGATTTACCAGCTGCGAAACCTGTACAAGGGCGAAAATGTGAACAAAATTGAAACGGTGTTTCTGACAAAGGCCGGTAAGCCTGTTCACCTGATTGGCAGTATTACCTGTAGCTGGCAAGACAACAAGCCTGTGGCAACGCGTGCCATTCTGCATGATATTACGGATCGCATCAAGGCAGAGCGCCTGCAGAAAGTATACTACAGCATCGCAAACCTGGCTATCAGTAGCAAAGACCTTAGCTCGCTTTACTCTGCCATACACCGTGAGTTGAGTAAGATCATCGAGACGCGTAATATTTACATCGCCCTTTGCGATGATAGCCACAAGTTTCTGCATTTTGTGTACCTCGTCGATCAGTTTATTGATAAGGCATCAAAGTCGCAGATGAGAAGGCCATTTTCTACTGGCCTTTCAGAATACATTATTGAGTCGGGCAAGCCTTTATACATGCAGAAGAGAGAGCTGCAGGAGCTTGCTGCACGCGAAGGTCTAACTATTTTCGGGGCCATTCCGGAGGTTATACTTTGCTCCCCGCTTGCCATCGGCGATAGGATTATTGGCGTGATCACCCTGCAGGATTACCAAAACCCAGATGCCTATGTGCATACTGACATTGAGATTTTACACTTTATCTCAAACCAGGTAGCCCTTGCTATTGAGCGTAAACAAAACGAAGAGCAAATTAATACGCAGAATGCGCGCCTGAATGCGATCTTCGAAAGTGGCTCTCACCACATGTGGTCGCTTAACCGCAACTACGAGCTTACATCCTTTAACCGCAATTTCGCCTCCTCGTTTGAGGATCGCACTGGTCAGCAACTGGAGCAGTATACCAGGCTTGACGATGAAACAACAGTACATGAGAGCTCCTACGGCTTTTGGGAAGGCAAGTATAAACAAGCATTTACAGGCCACTCGCAGCACTTTGAAATTTATCTGGAGTACTCTGAAACATGGCGTGAAGTATACTTAAACCCAATTTACCTGGACGATGGTTCTTTTGAAGAGATATCAGGCATAGCACTGGATATAACTGATAAGAAAAAATCACAACTGGCATTGGCCGAGAACGAAGAGAAGTTCAGAAGTATTTTTGAATCGTTCCAAGATGTGTATTACCGCACAAGCTTAGATTCTATACTTGAGATTGTGAGCCCGTCCATCTCGCAGCTGTTAGGGTATAACGAACAGGAGGTTTTGGGGCAAAGCACTGTTGTGTTTTTTGTAAACCCTGATGATCGAATGCTTATAAAAGAGCGGGTGTTAGTTGAAAAAAGCCTGCGTGATATTGAGGTGGAGATGGTATGCAAAGATGGCGTTCAGAAAACCATCATGCTGGATGCAAAACTTGTTTTCAATATCCATGGCGAACCAATTGCCTTAGAGGGTGTAGCACGCGACGTATCTGAGCTCAAGCGCACACAGGTTGCTTTATTGCGAGCAAAAGAGGAGGCTGAAAACCTGCTGAAGGTGAAAACCCAGTTCCTGGCCAACATGAGCCACGAGCTGCGCACCCCTATGAATGGTATCATCGGCATGATTGACCTGCTTAGCCAAATAAATGTAGACCCAGAGCAGGGTGAGTACATCGATACGCTTCGTAAATCTTCAGATGCGCTGTTAGCCATCCTAAATGACATCCTGGACCTGAGCAAGATGCAAGCTGGCAAACTTGTTATCCATGAAAGCGGCATAGACCTGCAGGAGACGCTAGATAAAATTCATTCGCTGTTCGTTAATCGGGCACAGCAAAAGGACCTGAACTTTACCTATACTATTGCACCGAACGTACCTCGGCACATTGTTACGGACGAAACACGTCTGCTCCAGATTCTGTCGAACCTGACATCGAACGCTATCAAGTTTACCAATGCAGGTGATGTAAGTATAAATGTGGGTGCAGAGAAACTTACAAGTATAGACTACCGCTTGCACGTAAGAGTGAAAGACTCTGGTATCGGCATTTCTCCCGAAGACCAGCAGTTACTTTTCAACGATTTTATGCAGCTGGACAATTCCTCTACCAAAACTTTTGCAGGTACAGGCTTAGGGCTTGCCATCTCAAGGCAGCTGACACAATTGCTCGGAGGTGATATCGGTGTTGAGTCGGAGCCAGAAACGGGCAGCGTTTTCTGGTTTAACATTCTGGTGCGCCAGGCAAATACAGTTGAAGTAGAAGAGCAACAGCAGCGCCAGTTGCAGCAAAACCAGGAAGTAGCTGTGCTCGATAACAATCCGCATGTTTTGCTGGTTGATGATAATCAGATAAACCAGAAAGTGGCTCTGAAGCTGCTCGAGCGCCTGGGCTGTATTACCGATGTAGCCTCGAATGGATACGAAGCCATAGAGCGGGCTACTTCCAAAGCCTACAATATCATCTTTATGGATATACAGATGCCAGAAATGGATGGTGTTACAGCTACAAAGCATATAAAAGAGCAATTGGGTAAGGAATGCCCTCCTATTGTTGCCATGACTGCCTACTCGATGAAAGACGATGCAGAAAAGTTTATGGGGCAAGGTATGGACGACTATGTGTCGAAACCAGTGAAAAGCTCTGACCTGCACACCATGATCAGCAAATGGCAGCATGAAGGCTGGTACAATACCGAAGAAGTAGCTGCAGCAGTAGAGACAGAAGAAACAGCCGCTATCATTGACCTTTCGGTGGTGGAGCAGCTAAAAGAGATTGGAGGAAATGACTTTGCGAAGCAATTATATGAAGAGTTTGAGGAGGAAGCTGCCGGGCTTATAGAAGAGGCCAAAAAAGAACTTGAATTACAACATTACCAAGGTATTTTAAGTACATTGCATCAACTAAAAGGCACTGGCTTTACATTAGGTATTAATCCGCTCGCTGAACTCGCAAAGCAACTAGAGCACGATATTAAGAAAGACAACTTGGAGCATGTTCTGGAAAACTTCTCCAAATTGCAGGCTCAATACGAAAACTAT
>NZ_JBHTLD010000078.1:0-20221 GCF_042678745.1 Pontibacter rugosus
AGCATATACGTTTAAACTACAACAATTATGAAGAAGCTATTATTATCATTAACAATTGCCCTGGCTACGTTTGGCATGGCGCAGGCTCAGTCGGGTTTAGGTATTAGAGGCGGAGCAAACCTCTCTAATGTTGAAGGGGATCTACAAAATGAAGACCTCTATAAAAACAAGTTTGGCTTTCATGCTGGTATCACCTTAGGAATTCCGGTTGTGGAAAATTTCTTCTATGTTCAGCCTGAGTTATTATACTCTACAAAAGGATTCAAGTATGACGATAGCGAGTATACAATCAATAATCTGTCCTATCGTAATGAAGGTAAAATTAACTCAGCTTATATCGATTTACCGGTACTAGCTAAAATTACGGCAGGCCCGATTTATTTTGAGGCTGGTCCGCAGGCATCGTATCTGTTAAGTATGAAAGATGAAACCAGAGTTTATCTTAATGATGATCTTGTTACCTCTTCAACAACTGAGTTAGATAGAGACAACATGAAAAAGTTTGAGCTAGGCTATGTGGCTGGTGTTGGGTTTACGACAGGCGGTCGCTTCAGCATAGGTGTGCGCTACAATGGTAGCTTTAACGACTTTGTTGATGATACTCCTGATAACTACTTTGGTGAAGAGAACGTTAGAAACGCCAGAAACTCAGTTTTCATGCTGACAGTTGGTTTATCTTTAACGAAGTAATTTTTCACAAGCATAAAAAAACAGCCTGACCATATGGTCAGGCTGTTTTTTTATGCCCTTAAACCAATAGAGACTGATTGCAGTAAAACAGGTAATGCTCATGTATACCTTACACTATGAAAAAGACATTACTACTTTTCTTACTTATACTAGCCCCAACACTGTGGGCACAGGCACAGTTTACCCGCTTTGGTGCCAAGGTGGGAGGCAACTTTACCCGCATGCAAGGCGATGATGGCTCTTCTGACTACTCTAATAACTTAGCGGGTCTGCACGGGGGCTTCATTGTGAGCTATGAATTTGTGTCGCGACTGGCTTTGCAAGCTGAACTGCTGTATGAGCAAAAGGGCTTTGTGTATGATGATTATACTTTGAGCACAACCGAACTGCTGCGGGGCGACCACCGGCTGCATTATGCCACCCTACCCATTATGCTAAAGATACAGAAAGGTGGGTTGTTTGCTGAAGGTGGTCCTTATGTAGGTTACCTGATAGCTGAGAATGTAGATGTAGACCGCGTAGAAAGCAGTACTGCATCAAGCCCTGAACCCGCCGTACTGGGGAGTTATGCTATAGGCATTGATGATTTTAACCGCTGGGACTACGGCTATACTATAGGTGTAGGTTTGCAGTTAGACAATGGCTTTTTCATGAGCTTACATAACACAGGGGGCCTTACTTCCTTCTCAAAAGAGCTGGATCAAAAAAACTTTGGCTTTAAATTAAGTATAGGCTACCTCCTGCGGCCCCGCACAACAGACGAAATGATGTTCCGGTAAAAGCACAAAGCCCGGCTAATGTATAGCCAGGCTTTGTGTATACTTCCAGTTTCATTCTGGAGCAATTACTTCATGTCGGCAAAGTGTTTGTAAAACAGCGGAATAGTCTCGATACCTTTCATGTAGTTAAACACTCCAAAGTGTTCATTTGGAGAGTGGATAGCATCTGTATCCAAGCCAAAGCCCATCAGCACAGAATCAAGACCTAATTCTGATTTAAACATAGCGACAATCGGGATAGAACCTCCGCTACGCACCGGCACTGGCTTTACACCAAAGGTTTCTTCGTAAGCTTTAGAGGCTGCCTGGTAAGCTGCCGAATCAGTTGGTGTTACCACAGGCTCACCACCGTGATGCGGCTTTACCTCTACCGTTACACTTTTAGGTGCTATACTTTCAAAATGCTTCTTAAACTTCTCGGTTATTTCTTCTGAAGACTGGTTTGGCACCAGGCGCATCGAAATTTTAGCATAAGCTTTAGAAGCAATCACAGTTTTGGCTCCTTCGCCAGTATAGCCACCCCAGATGCCGTTTACATCCAGAGTTGGGCGGATAGAATTGCGTTCCATCGTTACATAACCTTCTTCGCCGTGCACATCGCTCAGCCCGATAGCCTTTTTATACTTCTCCAGGTTAAATGGGGCGCGAGCCATTTCTGCACGTTCTTCCTGCGTTAGCTCCTGCACATTGTCATAAAAACCAGGTATGGTGATATGGTTGTTCTCATCATGCATAGAGGCAATCATCTGGCAAAGGATATTGATAGGGTTAGCCACGGCTCCTCCGTACAAACCAGAATGCAGATCGCGGTTAGGGCCTGTTACTTCAACCTCTACATAGCTCATGCCACGCAATCCAGTGGTGATAGAGGGCGTATCGTTACCTAGCATGCCTGTGTCAGAAATCAATATCACATCACCTTGCAGGCGGTTTTTGTTTTCGCGCACAAAGGTGGCCAGGTTTACAGAGCCGATTTCTTCTTCTCCCTCAATCATGAACTTCACGTTACAGGCTAGGGTGTTGGTCTTCACCATCGTCTCAAAAGCCTTTACGTGCATGTACATCTGGCCTTTGTCATCGCAGGCACCGCGGGCGTAAATGTTGCCGTCTTTTATCACCGGCTCAAACGGAGGTGAGTTCCAAAGCTCGTATGGGTCGGCAGGCTGCACATCATAGTGGCCGTATACCAACACCGTTGGCAGGCTCGGATCTATTATTTTCTCGCCGTATACTACCGGGTTGCCTGCTGTTTCCACTAGTTCTACTTTATCAGCTCCAGCCTCTGCCAGGCGCGCCTGCACAAATTCTGCCGTGCGTAGCACATCTGCTTTAAACTTTTTATCGGCACTCACAGACGGAATGCGCAACATATCAAGTAGCTCGTTTATAAAACGGTCTTTGTTGTCGTGAATATATTGGTTTATCATGCTGTTACTTGTGGTTTGAGTTAAAGTAAAGTTACAAAAAAAAGCCACCCTTGCTTAGCAGGATGGCTTTTCAATATCTTTTTATACTTGATATATGTTTTCTAGCGCTTGCGCCCCAGCTTAATGTTGGCTTTACTTTCTTCCCCGGTTAGCAGCCTATTAATGTTTTTGCGGTGTGTGAGCACCACTACGGCAAAGAGTATGAAGCCGAAAATAATCAGGATCGGATTCTCCGGATGGAAGCGCGGCAACAACAACAGTAGCGGAAAAGCAAGTGCCGCAATCATGGACCCCAATGACACATACTTAGAGGTAAAGAGTACTATAACAAAGATGGCAATACACATGAGGGCTACCACGGGCTCAATGGCCAGCATCATCCCCAGCAATGTAGCCACACCCTTACCACCCTTGAAGCGCTCGTATACCGGAAAGATATGCCCCAGTACACCAAACGCACCATAAATAAGCTGAAAAACGATTAATTGCTCTGCTTCTATAGCATTGAAGATAACCAGAAAGCCTGCCAGCGAAGTAGCTGTCCAGCCCTTGAAGATATCCAGTAGCATCACTACTGCTCCAGGCTTTTTGCCCAGCACACGAAAGGTATTGGTAGCACCTGAGTTGCCGCTGCCGTGCTGCCGCACATCAATGCCGTAATACGCTTTGCCTATCCAAACGGCCGAGCAGATCGAACCAATCAGGTAAGCGGCTACTGCCAGAAAAGCAATCAAAAGTATATCCATGTGTGAAATTTTAAAGTCAAGGCTGACTTACTGCCTGCTGCACCACGAGCTTACACCGGCACAAAATACGCAGCAGAAAGAAGCCCAAATATAGGCAAAACTTGATTTACTCTCCAAAATTAAGCCTTTCTTTACCTGTATACGCTTTTTGCTTGCTTACTGGTTACTGAAGGTCTATATCTATGCTTTGCTCCTCGCCCTCGTTCTTGTCTTTTTTGCGCTTCTTCTTTTTATCTTTTTTAGCGTCATCTTCCGATATAAAATCAAAGTTTCCTGTTGGCTCGTTTACCACCTGTTCCGGCATTACTTTAATACCCTCTTTGCCAGACAAGTAGGTAGTCTGGAAGTAGTTCAGGAATTGATTTTTCTCAATTGGCTGCCCCTGGTAGATGCCATACTTGGTAGCAACGCCCCGGCTACCTTTTGATTTAGAACGAACGGCTTTATTAAACTTATCATCTGAAGAAGCCATACTTAAACCATTCTCGAAGAAGCTAAAGTAGTACCAGGTATACGGGTCTGCCTGCAAGTATAAATTAACAACTGGCTCCCCGTTCATGTCCTGCTTCATCTCCAGATAGCCATCCATGCGTGCATTGATATCATCTTTCATGCTGCTGGCTACGCTAATGCCACCTTTACTGTACCAGGCTTTCTGCTCTTTTGACCACACTAAGTCTACATCATTCAGCAGCAGGCTGCGCTGCAGGTTTCTGGACAACTCCGGCAGCGGCACATACGCCAGCGCCGACTGCGCCTTATACTTGCGCGCATCCTTATCACCGATAAACTCAGCCAGCCTGTAATAGATAGTCTCATCGGCACTGTTTATACCTTCAACGGCACCAGCGGCATTGCCCCGCAGGTTTTCGGCCATGGCAGTTAATGCTTGCTTCGGCATGTCCAGGTCAAATGCCAGGAAAGTTTTGAGCTTATAAGCACTGCTATCCACATTCGCGTCACCGCTACCAGAGGCTTCTACTTTAAAGTTTTTGTTTGGCTTCAGTAAGTTCAGCTTCCCTTCAAAGTGAATGGCATTCGTCGCTTCGTTATACAACAAGACGTTCCCTTCGTACGAATCAGCATAGGCACGCGCCTCCCGGCCGATTTTAAACTCCTGCTTTTCTTTGTTGTAAGACAGCAGCCCGTCTACTGTAAACAGGTCTAAGTCTTGATCTGCCTGCTTTTTAGAAACAAAAGTGTTGTACAGCTTTGAATCAGCAGACATATGTAAGCCTGTTAGCAATGGTGTGCCATCTGTAGCTTTTGGCTTAATAATCGGGATGCGGACGTTTGCAGGATTCAGCGTGTCTTTCTTGTAAGGGAACCAATCTGAATCGGTTGGATTGCCTGTAAAATTAAGTTTCAGGTCCCCATCAAAGTTCATGTACCGGTTAGGTGCATGCAGGGTAACTTTGCCACGGTACATAATCCTCGGAAAAATGTAAAACGGCTGCCCCTCCTCCATGTTTGCAGTGGCAAACGTATAAATCGGCTTCTTTTTCTGCTGCGGGTTACCGTAAGTAAAATCAACAAATCTTAGCTTAAAGGAGTCTCCGGCTGCATTATAATAACTGTTAAGCGCATCGCCTTTAAATGCCAGCCGCGACAGCACATCAATGTTGCCGGCATACAGCTTGTGGTGCTGCTGCACTGTATCTGCCAGCACGCGGGCATTACGTAAGGTTCGTATAGTTGCATCAGCAGAGACGGCCACCTTGCCACTATCAGGTATCACATAAGTATCTGCTACAGCAATGTGAGGCACTCCTCCTGCACGCAGGGTATTGTCCTGCAAATTATACTCGCCTCTTGCTGCCATAAACTTAAGGCCTTCCTGCTCTGGGTGCTGCGAAAAGAACCAGTTACTGGCACCGTTCCCGTCTGCTTTCAGGCTTACCGTCTGCTTATTCATGTCCCAGCGGGCGCTGCTCATCGAGGTCTTGTACTGCGCCTTCGGAAATTCTATACTTGCCACCCCCTTCTGCTCGCTCTCAAAATCCACAAAGCCCTTGGTCATGTCATAGGTAAATGCCACATCCTGCGCTTTAACGGCGGGTCTTCCGGCTACATCAGACTTTACCAGCATCTGCGCATTGTTTCCGCTAAAGTCACGTTGCTTGAAGTGTAGCTTGGCAGATGTTACATTGGCTTTCTCGTTATCCAGCACACCACTTCCGTATAAACCTCCCGGTGCCAATTTAGCCACACCTTTAAAAGTGTAGCCCTCCTTATAGATGTTCATTGGGTCATTAGCCGTCTGAAGGTACATGGTGTCGGCCTGTGGCTGCCAGTTCATGTCGAAGTTCGTGATGCTGGCAACAGGATACTCTATACCGCTGCTTTTGCTTTCTGCTATGGTAGCGGTTTTGCCACCTTTTACAACAGCGCCGTTTTTAAAGTAAGTATACTTGTTCGCCTCCAGCGTAGCCGATAGATATTTTAAGGTGCCCTTGCTCTGAATACCTTCAGAGTCCATCATAATTGTGTCATATACAACTCCTTTGCCGCCATAAGCAGGCAGGCCCTTGGCTGAAGGTTGGTAGTAGAAGCCCAATGTTTCGTCAGGCATCATCTGCAGTTTAGCCTTTATTGGGGGAAAAATACCTCCAGAGTTAAACGTGCCATCAAAAGTAACGGCTCCTTTACCTGAGCTCAAGCTATCCAGTTTAAACGGTGGCATATCGAAGAAAACAGTGCTATCATAAGCTCCTCCTGCCACATCTGGGCGGGCAAAGGCTACCTGTGCTCCTTCCACGGCATCAAACTTAGGATAATCGGCCAGGTGCTTTTCACCGGACTTGTTGTTAGGCTTGTTGATGTACAGCTTACCGGAAAGCTTGCCGCTATTACTGGTTAGCACCTGATCTGATGCCTCTCCTGTTCTGGATCTGCGCTTTTTAGAAACCAGGGCAATTGTATCTAGCTTGGCCAGGTCTATAAAGAACCCATTATAGTCAAACTTAAAAGCTGTTCCTCTAAATGCAAGACGGCTGGCATAAACATTCCCGTCAAACTCAATATCCCGGTTTTTAAGGATGTGGATTTCTTCTCGGCGTGGCTCAATGTATACACTGGCGGTATCGTTATTGAAAGTGATCTTACTTACTCCTCTTACAGTAAGCTTGTTTGTTTCCAGATTGAGGGTAGCGTTACGGCCAGATGGCATCACAGATTTTATTACCAGGTGGTCATAATCATTCAGATCGCGGGATGCCCCTACATAATGCCATGCCTTTGGTTTAAGCTGTATATAACCCGAAGCCGGATCATAGCTTACATACCCCTGATGAGACATTGCTAAGGCAGCCTCACGCACAGCGGCTTCGCTTAGGCGGGTAGTACGGGCCACATCAGCGGCATAAAACGTACTTGTTTTTGCTTTAGAGCCATGCCCCACCAGTATTTGCAAAGGGTGAAACGGCGCTACCCCTACTAATTGCTGATACCGAGCGTTTGAATAGTACTCGACAGACTCAAGCTGTACCGGAATAAGTGTTTTGGTGTTTAAGATAGAAAAGTCTATTTCAGGCTTGTTCAGGTTCCAGTGTAGCCGCTCTGCCGTGATCTCTAGTTTATGGTACGTATCGAAGAAGGATGTGCGGGCATAAGGACCTTTGTCTTTGGTTAGGGTAAGGTCGTTTGTGATGCGGGAATAGCGTATCTGCATGGCCGGATGCGTCAGCGAGTCCTGGCCCTGGTAAATACTGACAGCGGAGCGGCTAGCCAGCACCAGCGAGTCTTCCAGAATATAGAACCGCGCCAACGAACGGAATTTTTTGGTGCCGTTTTGTGATACCACTATCTGCGACAAACTGCCATCAAGCGGGCGGGTGCCTACCTGGTTACCGATCAATGAAAAGCCACCTGTATAGGCTATGTTATTACCTAAGTTATTCAGCTTGGCATCATTGGTAAAAGAAGTGAATTTAGGATAAGGATAATTACCTGTCTTACGCTTGCTGCTGATCCATTCTAAAGTGCCATCTACAGGCACGGCCAGCACGGCAGGATAATTAACTTTAACATCAGCTGCCTTAAAACCGGCAAAGCTGGTGGTAAAGGAATACTTGCTTAGCTCCGCTAAGGCAGGCTGCTTGTTTACTTCCCATTTATACTCTCCTCCCTCGCCTACAAACACATTGTTCGACAGCATAAGCTGCCCATTTGTGTTATGAATAGCTGTTGAATCCCAGGCTGTCACGAACATAAGGGTAACTTTGTCCAGCTTCAGGACAGGGCCAGACACCTTGGGCATGGCAGGTATAAACTGCTGCTTCAGGCTCTCTTTCCGTTTCTGTGCTGCTTTTTGCTTATCTACTTTTTTGGGTTGCTCCACTACTGCGCCCCAGCCATCATCTGCCAGCACTTCGCCTTGCTCATTAACTTCATCATCCCACGAGATGTTTCCCCAGCCGTTCGCCTCGCTGGCATTATCATCAGTAGCTTTGCTCGCACCTTCATAAGCAAAGCTAAAGCTGCCGCCAGTGGCAAGCAGCTTGTAGTGTGCATTCTGATACAGGCGGTTCTGACTCAGGTAAAGGCTGGTTGTGCTCAAAAACTGCTCTAACTTCTTGCTATCCTCGTGCTGTATAGCTTTAGACGTAACCTCCAGCAAGTTATCGAGCTGGTTAGGGCGCAGGTTCTGCTGTTGTATACCGGCCGTTAGAGTCGTAAAAAAGTTAGCGAAATGCGGGTTGGCACGGAAACGCTTGCGGTACATTTGCTGCGCAATTTCCATCACCTCATTTTTCTGGGCAGCAGACAATTTACCGCTGTTCCATACTTCATCCAGACTGGCAGAAAGTGCTTCGGCATTTTCAACCTTACCCGCCAACAGCATCGCCTTTACCTCGCCCACAAAGTTAGCAGGCTCTTTCGAAAGCTTTGTTTGTGCCTGCGCTGTCAGGACTGTCAAAAATAATAGGAAGGGTAAAAGTTGTTTCATATGGGTACTAGTAAAATGGTAATTAGGCTTTGAATAAGGCAGACACCCAGTTGTTTTTTACACGATGGGATTGATATGCCAGCCCTAGCTCTTCGCAGCGCTGCTGCAGTACAGGCAGGTCTTCGGTGTAAAAGCCGCTTAGCAGCAGCCAGCCCTGTGGCTTTAGCACTGCTTTATAAGCAGGCATGTCTTCTAACAGAACATTTCGGTTGATGTTGGCAAGTATAATATCAAAAGGTGCTTCGCCTTCAATAGTCTCAGCTCCGCCTAAACGCACATCTATACTTACGTAGTTGTTCAACTCGGCATTTTCGCGGGCATTCTCTACTGTCCAGTCTTCTATCTCCACGGCCACAATCTCTGCTGCTCCTAGTTCGCCAGCCATAATGGCTAAGATTCCGGTGCCGCAGCCCATGTCCAGCACGCGCTTGTTCTGGTGGTTCAGCGTTAGCTGGTTCTCAATCATGAGGGTGGTGGTTTCGTGGTGGCCCGTGCCGAACGACATTTTCGGGTTAATCACGATGTCATACTTCGCATTGGCTGGCTTCTCGTGAAACGAAGCACGTACGGATACTTCTCCGCCAATAAACAGCGGCTCAAAGTTGCGTTCCCACTCTTCGTTCCAGTTCTGGCGCTCGATCTTCTGGACCGAATACGTTGCCTGCACAAAATCAGTATAGCGGCTAAGGGTGTCGTCCAGGTCCTGCTGGCTATACTTGTCTTCTTCGATGTAGGCACTGAAGCCATCTTCTGTCTCTACAAAGGCATCAAAACCCAGCTCTCCGAGCTCGGCTGTCATGATGTCCGCAAAATCTGCGTTAACGGTAAGGGTTACTTCTATAAAATCCATGGTAAAAATTAGTCGCGGCAAGTGGCAATAGCCCGCACATCAGTAAAGTGCACGGTAAAATCAGCTAAATGAGGTTTGTCTGTTACATACAGAATATGAGAGGCAAAGGCTTTGTTCGGGGTGATGTACCAGATAGCAGGGGCATCGGCAAAAAGCTTGTTGCTTTCACGGAATACAACCATATCGGCAAAGGCCTCTTCTTCACCAATAAATACAATGTGGGAGGCGGTACTTCTGTACATCGGATCCCGCTCTAAGTACACAGCACCGTATACTTGGCAATGGTTACGACCTGCTGCTGAAACAGCCGGAGCAGGTTTCAGGTAAGGCAGCAGCGATATCCATAACATGAACAGTATCTGCATAATTATAAATTTGTTCTGATTTAGGCCCAATTTACGAAAAAAGGCTGCTAATCAAGTAGATCAGCAGCCTTTTTTGTACTTTATCTTTACTCTTTCTAGAAAGACTTGATAATATCAGTGAAGTCTCGGGACTTGAGAGAGGCGCCTCCAATCAGGCCTCCGTCCACATCAGCCTGTGAAAACAACTCCTGCGCATTGCCAGGATTACAGCTTCCTCCATAGAGTATGGAAGTGTTGTGGGCAGCCGCTGCATCAAACATTCGGGATAGCTGCTCTCTAATGTACTCGTGCATTTCCTGCGCCTGCTGGCTGCTGGCCGTGCGGCCGGTGCCAATCGCCCAGATCGGCTCATATGCCACTACCACCTGATCAAACTCCTCGTTGCTGAGGTAAGAAAGACTATCGTGCAGTTGTTTGCCCACATACTCGAAATGGCGCTCAGCATCGCGTTCTTCCAACGGCTCGCCACAGCAGAAAATTGGTTTCATGCCGTTGGCGATAGCTGCTTTCAATTTTTTATAGAGAGTCTGCGCATCTTCGTGGTGGTACAGGCGGCGCTCACTATGTCCGATTATCACGTACTCTACCCCTACTGACTTTAACATGGCTGCCGACACCTCACCGGTATAGGCGCCGCTATCATGTTCACTTACATTTTGTGCAGCTAAATGCATTTTGCTGTTACCCTGCACCAGCTTTCCTACGCTTTGCAGATACGGAAAAGGAGGCGACACAATAACAGTTACATCACCGTTTACCTCGTCTTTCACCATATTTTCGATCTCTGATACCAGCGAAAGCGCCTCCTCGTAGGTTTTGTTTAGTTTCCAGTTTCCTGCAACGATTTTTTTTCTCATGTTTTATCTTTTTTGATGATAGCTATACTTGGTTTAGCAGTTAAGCTGCTTTACGGCAATATAGGAAAATTTGGTGTATACGCCTGCTGGAGTTTGTATGTGTTGGTTAGAAGTATAGCATGATGAGCTATGGTTGTTTTCTTCTTTCGCTCCTTTTCTGATGAAAACGCGCTCCGCTGACGCGAGTTTTCAACTCGTGTCTTAGAATGATGTTGAGTTTATAACTCAACTGGCTTGAAAAGCCATACTTGTATAGCGGCGGATTAGTATTAGTCTAACAGGTGCAAGTGTCCGCTTGTGCCCTTGGCTGCCTCTGTAGCTACAGCTTTTGCATCTTCATATAAGCTATCCTTACTAGCATCCGTTCATCCTCCAGCTCACAAATACTCCTTGTTGCACCTTTTGCTTTGGAGCCCTCAAGGCCGGGAGGCCTCGTCCTCGGGCATCGCGCTGTGTAGCCTTCCTTTGCTACCCTTCGGTCGCAATGCCCTTACGGGCACCGGAACTCTACAAGGCGCTCAACCCAAGGACTGGGAACAACTCAGATAGCCAGCGCTGATGCAACTTCGGCTAAATCCCTCCTCTGTTTTTAAGGGAGGGATTTATTTCCTGTAGGGACAGGTGGCTCTACCACCAGCCATAAGGGTTGTATTTCAGCAGCGGAAATTACAGGCTCCCCTCCTTGGACAACGGCTGCAACATCAACTTAGAAATAGTGACAGCCTTACCACCAGACGCTCGTGGGACCTTCGGACGCCACGAGGTCTTTTGAGCTATAGCAGTTGTTATCCAATCCTGTCCATCCATTAATCCTGCAAAGCCTTATTAAGTATAAAAGGCCGCTGCATGTATACTTGCAGCGGCCTTTTATACTTAATATTTAAAGCTTACAACCTACCTTTCAGGAATCTGGCTGTATCGTTATTTTCTAACTTTGCCATTTCTTCCGGTGTGCCTTCAAACAGCAGGTGACCTCCGTTAGTGCCTCCTTCGGGGCCGAGGTCAATGATCCAGTCGGCACATTTCACGATGTCCATGTTGTGCTCGATGATGACAACAGTATTGCCGTTTTCGATGAGCGCGTTGATGGACGTAAGCAGTTTGCTGATGTCGTGGAAGTGCAGGCCAGTGCTTGGCTCGTCAAAAATGAACAGGATATTTTCCTGGTGCGGCTGTGCACCTTTGGTTAAGAAGGAGGCTAGCTTTACGCGTTGCGCCTCACCACCCGATAAGGTATTGCTCGACTGACCTAAGCGGATATAGCCTAACCCAACATCATTCAGCGGCTTCAGCTTCTCGATAATCTTTGGCTGATTCGCAAAGAACCCAAGGCTATCGGCAATGGTCATGTCCAAAACTTCGGAGATGCTCTTGTCGTTATACTTCACATCCAGCACGTCGTGCTTAAAGCGGTTGCCATGGCAGCTTTCGCAAGTCAGGTAGATATCAGCCATAAACTGCATCTCTATCTTTACCTGCCCCTCGCCCTGGCATACTTCGCAGCGGCCGCCTTCAATGTTGAACGAGAAATGGGATGGCTTAAAGCCGCGCGATTTCGCCAACGGCTGATCTGCGTAAAGGGTACGGATGGCATCATACGCCTTCACGTACGTTACCGGGTTAGAGCGGGAGGATTTACCAATTGGGTTTTGGTCCACAAACTCTACGTGCTGAATTTTACCGTAATCACCGCCCAGCTTATCAAATTTACCGGTTGCCTCTGCTGTATTCCCATGCAGTTTTTGCATGGCCGGGTAAAGTATCTTCTTGATCAGGGTTGATTTACCGGAGCCACTTACACCTGTTACCACCGTCATCACACCTAGTGGCACTTTCACGTTCAGGTTCTTGAGGTTGTTTTCGCGGGCACCGCTTATCTCAATAGCATTGCGCCACTTGCGTCGCTGCGTTGGAACCGACACTTCCATGCGGCCGCTCAGATACTTAGCAGTATACGTATCCCCATGCTGCGCAAGCTCGTCAAATGTGCCCTGAAACATCAGGTTTCCACCACCCGAACCTGCTTCTGGTCCGATATCGATTAATTGGTCTGCTGCACGCATCATCTCCTCTTCGTGCTCCACCACGATTACGGTATTACCGATCTGCTGCAGCGTACGAAGTACACCAATTAACTGCTCAGAGTCTTTCGGGTGCAGGCCTATACTTGGCTCATCCAGAATATACATAGATCCCACCAAAGCACTACCTAATGAGGTAGCCAGGTTTATCCGCTGACTCTCGCCACCGGATAAGGTATTGGAAAGGCGGTTAAGGGTAAGGTAGCCTAAACCGACACGCTCTAGGTAACTCAAGCGGTTAGTGACTTCCATAACCAGGCGCTCTGCCACATTCTGCTCATGCTGCGTTAGCTCCAGGTCTCGAAAGAATGGTAGCACCTGCGTAATCGGCATCAGCACCAGGTCGGTTATACTTTTGCCGCCTACTTTTACGTAGCTGGCATCTTTGCGCAGGCGTGAGCCACGGCACTCCGGGCAGGTGGTGCGGCCACGGTAGCGCGACAGCATCACCCGGTACTGTATCTTGTGCGTCTGCGATTGTATTTCTTTGAAGAAGGCATTGAGGCCAGAAAAATATTTATTTCCGTTCCAAAGCAGCTCCTGTTCCGCCTCTGAAAGCTCGTTGTAAGGGCGATGAATCGGAAAATCAAACCGGATACCATGCTTGAGCAAGGGCTGCAGCCACTCGTTCATTTTATCAGAACGCCAGGGCGCTACGGCTCCTTCATACACTGTCAGGCTCTTGTCTGGTATAACCAGATCCGGATCTATGCCCAGCACACTACCGAAGCCTTCGCAGGTCTGGCAGGCACCGTAAGGGTTGTTAAAGCTGAAGAAATTAACAGAAGGCTCCTCGAACACCATTCCATCTAACTCAAACCTATCCGAAAAAACACGTTCCTCGCCATCCCCAAACAGCACACGGCACTCGCCGTGGCCCTCAAAAAAAGCGGTTTGCACAGAGTCCCCAATGCGGAATTGCAGGTCTTCATCGTTCTTATAGATGACTGCCCTATCTACTAAAATATAAACCTGCTTGCCCAGCTTAGTCTTCTTTTGCTCCAGCAGTTCCTCTATAAAGTATACCTGCCCATCAGCATAAATACGGGAGTAGCCTTTCTGCAACAGCAGGTCCAGCTCTTTGGCCAGAGTGCGCTCTTCCTGTAGGCGCAAAGGAGCAAGGATCATTACACGTGCCTCATCCTCTAAAGAGAAGATAAAGTTCACCACATCCGTTACCGTATCTTTTTTCACTGCTTCTCCTGAAACAGGCGAAAAGGTTTTGCCAATGCGGGCGTACAGCAGCTTCAGGTAATCATAAATCTCAGTGCTGGTGCCAACGGTAGAGCGGTTATTTTTTATACTTACCTTCTGCTCGATGGCAATAGCCGGACTGATACCTTTGATGTAGTCCACATCCGGCTTATCCATACGGCCCAAGAACTGGCGGGCATAAGAGCTTAAGCTTTCTACATACATGCGCTGCCCTTCGGCATACAAAGTATCAAAAGCCAAAGAAGACTTACCGGAGCCGGAGAGGCCAGTAATTACAATGAATTGATTGCGGGGCAGAGCTACGCTCAGGTTTTTCAGGTTATGCACCCGTGCCCCTTTTATAATAATGTTCTGGCGAGCGTCGAGTTCGTCGAGGTTATAATCTGGAATATTTGCCATACAAAGCGGGCCGCCACTGGCTATAATGCCAAACAGCAGCCTGTTCTCGTTTAAGTTTGATCTGTAAAGTTACAAATAGCTAACCTCATTTTGAAGGCCTTTGTTGCAGCCACTGAGGCTAATTGCATCTTATCTTAACACGGCTGCAACTAAATAGGTTTACCTGCCGCACATCATACATATAACTTTTATGCAGGCAATAATAGCATGAATTGCCACTACAGCTGTTAGCACCTGCATGCATAGCCTTAGTAAGAACATGCAGCCGAACCATATTTATACTTGCCGCTTAAGCGCAGGCTACGCCGGGTCCAGATCCAGGGCACGTAGTTTATCTGCCTTGAATGCTGTTACACCTACAACTACCAATGTCATGACACCGCCAAATACAACGGCTGGCACTGTTCCCATCAGTCTGGCGGTAAAACCAGATTCGAAGGCACCTATTTCGTTTGATGAACCTACAAAAATGTTGTTCACAGAAGATACGCGCCCCTTCATGTATTCAGGAGTTAGCGTGTGAATAAGAGTGGAACGGATGATAACGCTTATACTATCAAAAGCACCGCTGAGCGCCAGAAGCCCCATAGACAGCCAAAAGTTTCTGGAGAGTCCGAACAGCACAATGCAGACACCGAAGCCTGCCACGCACCACAGCATCTTCTTGCCGGCGTTTACCGATATGGGGCGATAAGCCATGACAATAGCCATCAGCACAAAGCCTACGGCTGGTGCCGCGCGCATGAATCCTAAGGCCTGTGGGCCCATGTCCAGAATATCAGAAGCAAAAACAGGAAGTAAGGCTACTGCCCCGCCAAACAGCACCGCAAATAAATCCAGCGAAATAGCACTAAGTATAATCTGGTTGCTGAAGACAAATTTTATCCCTGAGCGCAGGCTGTCTATCATGTTTTGGGGATCTGCATTCTCAGGCAGTGGCTTATTTCCGATAAAACTAAAAGCCACTAACGAGAGTGCTACCAGTGTGGCATCTGTGACATAAGCTGCAGTAATACCATAGAAGCCGTAGATAAGGCCACCCATAGCAGGCCCTGCCAGTGAGGCCGCTTGCCAGGTGGTGGTGCTCCAGGTAATAGCGTTAGAATACAGCGCTTTGTTAGCTACCAACTGCGGCATAAATGAAAACACGGCCGGCCCCATAAAGCCTCTGGCAATACCGCTAACAAAGATAACCCCATAGATAGGCCAGGCACCGGAGGTAGAGAGCACCTGGCTGATATCCAATGTAAAGTATAGCAAAACCGCAGAGCACAGCATGAGTACCGAAATAACAGAAACGATGATTTTTTTCCGTTCTACCACATCGGCAATGTAACCAGCATATAAAGACACAATGATGGAAGGCAATGCCTCTGCCAAACCGATAAGCCCCAAGGAAAGCGGATCTTTGGTGATATCGTAAATCTGCCAGCCTACTATTACTGCCTGTATCTGCATGGCCAGGGTTATACAAAGCCTGGCTGAAACATATAATCTGAAATCCGGAATCCGCAGAACCGCATAAGGGTCGTGCGTGCGCTTGCTACTCATGGGCCTGTCTCGCTTGTTTTCAAATGCAAAGCTACGGCAAACCACCATCTGTTTAGAGCTTCATCTG
Organism: Pontibacter rugosus; assembly: GCF_042678745.1. Classification (NCBI taxonomy): domain Bacteria; kingdom Pseudomonadati; phylum Bacteroidota; class Cytophagia; order Cytophagales; family Hymenobacteraceae; genus Pontibacter; species Pontibacter rugosus. The sequence goes on from NZ_JBHTLD010000078.1 coordinate 15,976, forward strand.
TCAGAAACTTATACTTTGTTCTGACACAGCTTATTGCTTGTTATCCTTATTCTGCTGATCTGGCAAACCAGCATAAGTAGCTGCGGCTTAACTCCTCTAAGTTGCACGGCACATATCTATATTTTAATATCTGCGTATAAGTGTAACTTCTGGCAGTTTAAGTGTTGCTTTGGCAAGAAACAGAGCTGCGGGAGCGTTATACTCTTTTAGACTCTGCAAACTAATTGTTATGGCGTTTATGTAAGTATGTATAGGCTTTATATACATACTGTGAACGTATGGCCTTAACTTTTATAACAAGAACCTATGGCGGTCATCGATAATGTGGAATTCCCTTTCCTGAACCTCACTTTACGAAGAGACTTAGATGTTCTTTTTTGCCGATGGCACACCTTTGTAACTGCTCCCCAATTTCATGAAGGATATTGGGCCGCCCTAAGGCTAGCGAAAAAACACCATGCCCGCTTTTGGCTTCATGACCTCCGCCTCCGCAATAACTCCACAGAGGCAGAACGCGAGTGGTATGACAGAGAATTTGTGCCTGCCCTAAAGCAACAGCTACCTTATGGCCTTACTATCGCCTATTTGATGTCGCCAATGCAACGGCAGCATATCGTTTCAGAAACTACTCCGGTATCTGAAGTAATAAATTACGAAGGGGTATTACAGGTACGTTATTTTGAGAATGAGCATGATGCCCTTGAGTGGCTACATGCATGCCGCATACGCACTATTCCTCTACATTGATTGTTGAACCTATACATAGAAGGCGGTTCTTCAGAATTGGCTTGCAATAAGTTATACCTATAGAAGCCAATTCTGAAACTAAGCTGATCGTATTAAAGTATATCATTTCACCCCTTTTTTAGTTTTTTGATCTGAGCGCTGCGCTGCCTCCCGGGGTGATATAGTAGGCATGCATAACTTTACTGTTACTATTCTGTTACATTACAGGCGCTTACATTACTATTGTGTAAACTATAATTTTTCAAGACAACGCCAGCCTTTAAGCCTCGTAAATTAAAGCCTGTAAGACGTTGACAAATATTTATCGAACATTTAAATACATTTATTCCATGAGATTACTGGACATCAGAGATTTGTTGGGTAACATCGAGCGAAAGGTGTCCCAGCAGGAAATAACAACAGACGAAGACGTGACGACATATGTTAACACGGAGATCGCAAAAGCCATCAACCTGAAGTATAAAAAAGAAAACAAGGTTGAGGAGAGTGCCCTTAAAAACATATCTTGCACCACGCTGGAGTGCTACCTGGACCACCTGAAGGATGTTGAGGCAAAACTAAAGAAGCCGAACAACATTTCCGCTCAATGCAGCCCCGTAGAAGAACGCGATATAAACCGCAGGCTGTTACTTATCTTAAACAGGCTGAAGAGCTATAAGAGAAAATAACCTTCTACAGCATTCATTTAATTCATTATCCTTCGTTAAGATTCCTCAGCTCTTTCGAAGGATTTTTTATGCCTTATACTTTCGGCTGTCGCCGTAGTGCTGGTATCCTCCTGTTCATTCCTATCAATTCATTTCAGAGCTTCCGGTAAAGCTGATGCATATCATATTTAATGCAGAGCTTGCTTTATACTTTTGTCTATACAGCCCCGCCTGAGTTAGCGGCTGTGCTATCAAAAACTGTTACAGATCACAACTACGCCAACACCCATAATAATAGCATTTGCTATAGGTGCTGGTGCTGTATACTTATACCAACATGAAGAGAGACATAGAAAACGAAGAAGATGTTAAGCTGCTGGTAGACACGTTTTATGACAGCGTAAATCAGGATGAGTTACTGTCGCTGGTGTTTAACGATTTTGCAAAAGTGAACTGGCAGCATCACCTGCCGATAATGTATACCTTCTGGAGCTCGCTGCTGTTTGGCAGCATGGCCTACAAAGGGCAGCCTTTCCCGAAGCACCTGCGCCTGCCAGTAGCGCGAGAGCATTTTTCGCGTTGGATCGCATTGTTTACCCAAACAGTGGATAGCCTGTTTGAAGGAGTAAAAGCAGAGGAGGCAAAGCACAAAGGCAAGAGTATTGCACGTATTTTCCAGATGCGGATGGGCCTGTTAACATTGATAGACCAGGAATAACCACTATAAGCAGATGCTTGACGGAAGGGGCAGTAGCAAGAGCGCTACTGCCCCTCTTGCGTTATAAGCGCTGGATTTAGTTTGTTAGCTGTTTCAGGAACCATTAAACCTGAAATTTATATGCACTGTACCTGGGATTTACATTAAAACATTCTTTTATAGGAGTAAATATTTATCATTTGGCGCAACGCAGGCAGACACCTGTAAGTATACGCTGTAGCAAATTTTTCACGGAATAGCAGCGGCGGCTATTGCACATGTAGAAGCCATTACCTATATTTGATTTACACTTCCATAAAAAATTGTCTAAACCTAGTAAACGCAACAATATGATATAAAGCTCTACGTTAACTTTATGTAGCTTTAAGATGAATACAACTACCCAGATGAGCGATTCCGCATTGGTATCCCTCTACATCGCAGGTAATGAAAGTGCGTTCGAACAGTTAGTAAACAGACATAAAAACAAAGTCTACACTACTATTTTATTGATTGTAAAAGACTCGTTTACAGCCGAGGACCTGATGCAGGATGCTTTTATAAAAGCTATCCATACCATGAAGGGCGGGCGCTATAACGAGGAAGGCAAGTTTTCTTCATGGATATGCCGTATTGCCCATAACCTGGCCATCGACCATTTCCGTAAAGAGAAACGTAGCCCGATGATTACGCTGGACGACAGCAGTAGCGTGTTTAATACTATTTCTTTCTCTGAAGACTCCGTGGAGCAACAGCAGATTAAAGAAGACACGCATACTCGTTTGCGCGAGCTAATCCAAACGTTGCCCCAAACGCAGCGTGAAGTGCTTATGATGCGCCATTATGCAGAAATGAGCTTTCAGGAGATAGCAGACGCAACTGGCGTAAGCATCAACACTGCCCTTGGTCGTATGCGCTATGCGCTTATCAACCTGAGGAAGAAGATGCTAAACCATAATATTGCGTATGATAAAAACCTCTACTCAGAATGAGCTGATCCAGTATGTGTACAACGAGTTGGCCGATGACGCCTGCGCGCAGCTGGAATCAGCGTTTATGCAAGATAACGAGTTGGCCGAGGGTTGCTCTGATTTGCTAATGTTCCAACAGCTGCTAAACGAGGTGACTCAAACACCTGCCAAACGTGCAGTTAATAACATTTTAAGTTACTCAAAATCCTTAAGTTTGCAGTCTTAACCGACTGCAAACTTTTTTTATGCTAAAGAAGGAACGTTACAGGCTCCTGATTGACTACTTTACTGAGCATTTCCCGGAGCCGGAGACAGAACTTGCTTACACAAACCCGTACGAGCTTATACTTGCCGTGGTACTGAGCGCCCAGTGCACCGATAAGCGCGTGAACATGGTTACGCCTGCCCTTTTTGAGGCATACCCAACGCCTGAGCATCTGGCTGCTGCCACACCCGAAGAGATTTTCCCATACATTAAAAGCATCTCATACCCAAATAATAAAGCCAAACATCTGGCTGGCTTGGGAAAGATGCTGGTGGAGCAGTTTTCCTCTGAGGTACCAAGCACTGTGGAAGAGCTAGTAAAGCTACCGGGTGTGGGCCGCAAAACGGCTAACGTGATAGTGTCGGTTATCTGGAACCAGCCTGCCATGGCCGTAGACACGCACGTCTTCAGGGTGAGCAAGCGCTTGGGTTTAGTGACCAAAACTGCCAAGACTCCGCTAGAGGTAGAAAAACAATTAGTTTCTAACCTGCCCCAGGACCTGGTGTCGCGTGCGCACCATTGGCTTATACTGCATGGCCGCTACATCTGCGTATCCCGCCGTCCTAAGTGCGAAGAATGCCCCCTCACCCACTTCTGCGCATTTTTCCAAAAGAACTTCCCGAATATCCCGGATGATCCGGAGAATAAACTAGGTGGACTATAGAGGGGTTAAACAATTTATGTTTGTTAGCAGCCGATATGTTGTATCTTATCAGTAGCAAAAGCGCTGTACCTGCTGGGAGCAAAGTACTCCAGCTAAAGGGCCAATAACCGGAACAGCTCCTTATATACTATAGTTATGTGGCAGTTAAAATTATGAACAGAACAATCTTACTGATTTTACTTTCCATTTTCATATCAAGTTGTGGTATGAAAACTAAACATGATTTGATAGAAAATTACGAAAACAATACATCTG
>NZ_JBHTLD010000079.1:0-20078 GCF_042678745.1 Pontibacter rugosus
TTAAAAAATGAAGAATTTACTGTTGTCAAGTTAGCTAGTTGCAAAAGCGATACTGCACAAACAGCACCGAATGCTCTATTTGAATCATTTTGGTACCAGTATCCTCTTTCTATAGCTTTAGTAAAGCTATAGATTGTGTAAAACAAATTATAGTAAAGCCTCATATGCTTTTTTATCAAGTAGAACATACTTTTGCCAAAACTACTCCCGAAAGCTTTATAACCGACCTGACGTAGAATCCTGCTTGTGCCAAGGATGAATCATTAATAAAAAAAGCTAAGTTACTTTAACCTCCCTACATCATCGAGCCAATGCCCATACCGAGCACCATGAATAAGAGAGCTAACCCGTAGAAGGCAATCATGATAATCGTCAGGATGCCCATAAACTTAAGCAGCGACTTTAAGTTCTTGAAAGCTTCGGCAATGGCCTGCGGGCTCTCCAGGTTTACTCCTTGCTGTGCTTTGCTGGAAAAGCGGTATAGATACAGCACCGGGAAGAAGTATAGCAGCGCGAACAGCAAGTATAAAACGACAAGAAAACCGCTGCCTATTGCTCCTGCACCTCCTGTGGCACCGCTCATACCATCCATCATAGCTCCCATAAAAGCACCTGCAAAAAGCGCCATCACCACCATCAGGCCAATCACCACAAAGCCTACGATAGCCAGAAACTTGCCCCACTTGGCGGCTTCGCGCAGGTAGTCAGCTGCACTAGGTGCGATACTTATGCTTTCGCGCATGTCATCGTTGTAGAAAGTTTCCATAGCAGGTTGTTTAGTTTAGACTTCAAAATATACATTTTAAGCTATACTTCCTACATCGCTCCGCTAAAACAAAAAAGCCGCGCCACCTGAAACAGGCAACGCGGCTTAAGTATAAATGGCAGATTTATACTTGTGTTATTGATTTTGCTGGTACGGATTCACGCCCATGTTTTTATAGATAAAAGCATAGGTATCCGCGTACTCCTGAATGACCAGCGATGTTGGCTTACCGGCTCCGTGACCTGCACGTACATCCACACGAATCAGGTATGGGTTGCCCGGTGCACCTTTGTCCTGCAGCTCAGAGATGAACTTGAATGAGTGTGCTGGCACTACGCGATCGTCGTGGTCGGCTGTCTTCACCAATGTAGCCGGATATTTCACGCCTTCTTTGATGTTGTGCAGCGGCGAGAAAGTATACAGATTCTTAAACTGTGCCTCGTTGTCTGATGAGCCATACTCCGGCACCCAAGCCCAACCAATAGTAAACTTGTGGAAGCGCAGCATATCCATTACTCCTACGGCAGGCAAGGCAACTTTAGCCAGCTCAGGGCGCTGCGTCATGAAGGCACCTACCAGCAAACCACCGTTAGAGCCACCAGCTACGGCCAGTTTCTCTGAAGAAGTATACTTCTGGTCGATGAGGTACTCAGCTGCAGCGATAAAGTCGTTGAACACATTTTGCTTGTTTGGCGTCATGCCAGCTTTGTGCCAGTCTTCGCCGTATTCGCCACCACCACGCAGGTTCGGCATCGCGTAAACGCCACCATTCTCCAGCCATAACATGTTAGCAATGCTAAAGCTTGGCGTCATGGAGATGTTGAAGCCACCATAAGCATAGAGGTACGTCGGGTTGGTACCATCCAGCTTCAAGCCTTTTTTGTGCACGATAAACATGGGCACTTTGGTACCGTCCTTAGAAGTATAAAATACCTGCTTCGTTTCGAAAGCATCGGTATTCACATTTACTTCTGTTTTGCGGAACTGCGTTACTTTGTTGTTCACCACATCATAACGGTAAATAGTTGGTGGGTAAGTGAAGGAAGTAAAGGTAAAGAATACCTCTTTATCCTGCTGTTTTCCGCTAAAGCCACTCACAGTACCCAAAGTTGGCAGCTCTACCGAATTCAGCTGCTTTCCGCTCTGGTCGTACACTACCACCTGGCTGGCAGCATCCTTCATATATGTCACGATAATGCGGCCACCTACGGCAGATACGCCCTGAATCACATTCTGAGATTCAGGTACTATAGTTTTCCAGTTCTGCTCCTGTGGCTTTGCAGGGTCGATCATCACCAGGCGGTAGCGCGGTGCGTTCTTGTTTGTCATCACCAGCAGCTGCTCAACGAAGTTATCCACCACACTATACTCACTCTCGAAGCTATCCACGATTGGCTTGATGGCAGATTTCGGATTCTTCAGGTCTTTGTAGTACAAAGCGTTGGCTCCGCTGGCGCCTTCTGATACGTTCAGCAGCAGGAAGCGCTCATCGTCTGTGGTCTGGCCGTAGTAGTTGCGCAGTGCGTGCTGCTTGTTCTCGTACACCAGTTGGTCCTGGCTCTGTGGCGTGCCTACTTTGTGATAGTATACTTTGTGGTACTCGTTCTTATTGGCCAGCTTGTTACCCTCGGTTGGGGCATCGTAACGGCTGTAGAAGAAGCCATTTCCGCTCCAGCTTGGGCTAGAGAACTTCACCCAGTCAATTTGATCGTCCAGCTTCTTACCAGTAGCCGTTTCCATTACGTGATAGGTGTTCCAGTCAGAACCGCCGCTGGAGGTGCCATAAGCCAGGTACTTTCCGTCATTAGAAAAAGAAAGTGCTGTAAGGGCTACAGTGCCGTCTTCGCTCAACTTGTTCGGGTCGAAGAATACTTTTGGCTCTGCCTCCAGGTTCTCCTGCACGTATAGCACGCTCTGGTTTTGCAGGCCATCGTTTTTAAAGAAGTAGTATTTACCACCCTCTTTAAACGGAGCGCCATACTTCGGGTAGTTCCAGATTTCGGTCAGGCGCTTCTTGATGTTATCTCTGAAGTCGATGTCGCTCAGGTAGCTCTTGGTTACTTCGTTTTGCTCCTCAATCCACTCGTCCAGTTGCGTATCATGCGTTTCCTGCCAGCGGTACGGATCGGCCACTTTAGTTCCGAAATAATCGTCTACTTGGTCTACTTTCTTGGTATCCGGGTAATGTAATGCTGTAGTGGTCGTATTTTGTGCTGTCGCACTTGTTGTGTTTTCTGTCATCATGCCTGTGGCAGTAGTATCAGTTTGAGATGATTTGCAAGCCGACACAGCCGTGAGGCCGCCGGCCAGCAGAATTACAGTTGTCCTTTTCATAATGGCTTAGCCTATACGTTTGTTTAAGGTTATATTACAAAGTGATGGATACAAGTTAAGAAAATTACAACATAATACCGCCTCTATGATACTGTAGCCCGTTTCTTTGCCCTTAACCCACAAGCTGTTCCGGCTCGAAAATTTCTTGCCATACCACCTGTACAAGCTGCCTTTTTCCTGCTTACTTTTGGTCGCTTTTCATCAGAAGGTCAGCCAAAAAACTCGCCGCCAAGTATAAAAGCATAAACCAAGCCATCCATAGTGTATGTTTGACGAACTGGAAGACGAGAAGTTGCTGCAAAAGTTTGAGCAGATAGCCGACAGGCTGTCGGATAAAGGATATGCCATCGTGGATAACTTTCTGGAGCCGGAGGAGGTGCGTAATTTACTGGACGTACTGACACACCACCAGGAGCAGGGCACATTCAAGAAAGCCGGTATCGGCGCTGCCGATCAATTTACGGTAGACAAAGAAGTGCGCGGTGACTTTATCCGGTGGATAGAGCCATCCGAGGCCTTGCCGCCCACACAAGTATTCCTGGATCGTATGAATGAGGTGATGCGCTACATTAACCGCACCTGCTTTTTGGGCCTGAAAGACTACGAGTTTCACTTTACGGTTTATCCTCCGGGCACCGTTTACCAGCGCCACATCGACCAGTTCAAGGAAAACGACCACCGCCGCCTGTCGTTCATTTGCTATCTGAATGAGGATTGGAAGCCGGAGCACGGCGGTAACCTGCGTTTATACTTACCACAGGAAGATGGCTCGGAAGAAGAAGTAGACATCCTGCCCATCGCCGGCCGCCTTGCCTGTTTCCGCGCCGATCTGATTCCGCACGAGGTTCTGGTTGCCACCCGCCACCGCTACAGCCTCACCGGCTGGATGCTGGACCAGTTGAATGAGCTGACGTTTTTGTAAAATAGACACAAGCATCAAGATGCTAGACACTAGACTTTTTTCTTGATGCGTTAAGGGAGTTTACTTGCGCTAGCAATCATCACTTATAAAGCCGTACGTACCGCCCTAACATACCGCCAGTTACCGCTTTGCTCAAACTGGCGGTTGGATGTAGTAGCCAGTTTGCAAAGGCGGAAGTATAAATCTAGATAACGCCTTTGCAAACTGGCCTCATATAAGCCACATTTACGCTGGCGCTAAACTTGCAGTATGGGTGTTAGATACTTAAGCAAAACTACCAGCAGGCAATTTTACAAAGGCTAGATAAAAGAGCTCTTTTACATTCCCTTGTCTAAAATCTAACGTCTATTATCTAGCGTCTAAGAGTTACTGCCCAAAATTAATTTCCGTACTATCGCCGATGTTCAGGCTGTGGCTGAAGCCTTTGAAGGAGGCATCGCTGCCAATGATCGAATCGTTCATCACGGCATATTCCATATCTGAGTATGAGCCGATGATGGAGTTGCTCAAGATACAATTCGTGATGGTAGTATTATCGCCGATGGCCACGTTGGGGCCGATGATAGAATTGGTGATATTACAGTCCTGCCCAATGCTGACAGGTGGTATGATAATACAGCCGGGGCACATCTGGCTATAGTCGCGGTCGCGAAACTTGGGGCGGGCCAGCAAGGTGGCGTTCGCCTCCAGCAAAGTTTCTTTACGGCCACAGTCAAACCAATGGTCTACGCTCCAGGGCACCATCTTTTCCCCGTTTTTGATCATGTGCATCAGCGCGTCTGTCAGATGGTATTCACCTTGCGTGCGCAGGTCTTCTGTAATGATATGGTCTAGCGAGGCTATCAGCTTCTGTGGCTGCACGATTTTATAAAGCCCCACCAACGCAAAGTTAGACTTCGGTATCTTCGGCTTCTCGATTACTTTTGTCACGAACTCATCACTGCCCATTTCAGTAACACCGAACAATGATGGCTTTGCTACTTTCTTCACACCTAACACTGAGTAGGGTGCTTCAATAATAGGCTGCAGGTCTACATCTACAATGGCATCGCCAAGCATAATGAGTACACTTGCCTCCTCTGCGAACGTATGGCGGGCCACCCAAAGCGCGTGGCCAAGGCCTTCGCGCGGTTCCTGCACCACAAACTCAGCATTTACCTGCGGATACTTCTGGCGCACATAGCGCTCTACTTTCTCACCGAGGTAACCAATTATAAAAACAAAATCCTGAATACCAGCATCCAGCAGCTTTTCAATAATATGGCCCAGTATAGTATTGTCGGCTATAGGAACCAGTGATTTAGGCTGCGTATGCGTATGCGGCCTAAGCTTTGAACCAACCCCTGCTACAGGTATAATTGCTTTCATATACTATTATCCTTTTCTGCAATATATCAATTTAGAGAGAGAAATCAGGTATCGTTGCCAGATTGGTTTTAGTTTTTGACTATTATTATCACTTCTTCAGTACCTGCCTTAACAGCAGATTAACCTGTTTGTTGGCTACTACCCGAAGAAGTTTTAGTTATTTTTCTGTGGGGCTTAACACAGCTTTTCTATCTTCGTACAGATATGGCCCGTAAGGGACACATAGAATGTATACCAACCAACCTAATAACAACGCATGAAAAGACTGATTTTCTACCTTATTGGCTTTGTAATCTTAGCGTCACAATCATCTTGTGGCTACAATACTATGGTGCAGAAAGATGAGCAGGTAGAAGCCCAATGGGCCAACGTACAAAACTCCTATCAACGCCGAGCAGACCTGGTGCCTAACCTGGTTAATACTGTAAAAGGCGCTGCCAATTTTGAGAAAGAAACGCTGACACAGGTAATTGAGGCACGTGCCAAAGCCACCAGCGTAAACATTAGCCCTGATAACCTTACGCCTGAGAACATACAGAAATTTCAGGCTGCACAAGGTGAACTTTCCGGTGCACTCAGCCGCCTGCTGGTGTCCGTGGAGCGGTACCCGGAGCTGAAGGCTAACCAAAACTTTCTGGAGCTACAAGCTCAATTAGAAGGCACTGAAAACCGTATTTCAGTAGAAAGGCGCAAGTTTAACGAAACGGTGCAGGACTATAATTCCTATATACGCTCGTTTCCGCGCAACTTTATTGCTGGCTGGTTCGACTTTGATAAAAAAGGCTACTTTGAAGCTGATGCCGGTGCGCAAACAGCCCCAACGGTAGAGTTCTAACAAATTGTGGCATGGCTGGTTGTCTTTAACAGGATGATCAGCCATATAAACCCTTCCTTTATGCCTAAAGATACCATCACTCCTGCCGATGAGCAGAAGATAGTAGCCGCTATTAAAGATGCGGAGATGCAAACCTCTGGCGAAATCAGAGTGCATATAGAGAGCAACTGCGAAATAGATGTACTGGATCGTGCCACCGAGGTATTCGCTGAGCTGCATATGCACCAGACAGAACAGCGCAACGGTGTATTATTCTATATTGCCATCGAAGATCATCAGTTTGCCGTGATAGGTGATGCCGGCATCAACGCCTCCGTACCTGATCACTTTTGGGAAGACATCACAGAAGAGGTGATCAAACATTTTAAGCAAAAGAAGTATGCTGAAGGCTTAGCCCGCGGCATACGCATGGCCGGCGAACAACTGCAGGCACACTTCCCTTACAACCGTCAAAGCGACATCAACGAACTGAGCGACGATATCTCGTTCGGAGACTAAGCACAACATGAAGCAACTATCTCTATTTTTATACTTTTGTCTCTTAAGTCTTTCGGCTTTAGCACAGGGCAACGATTTTCCGGCTAAATCTAACCGGTTGGTGAATGATTTTGCAGATATGCTCACCCCGCAGGAAGAGCAAGCCCTGGAGCAAAAGCTGATTAATTACTCCGATACTACCTCCAGCCAGATAGCCGTGGTGCTAATGACTTCTATCGGTGGGTATGATATAAACCAATATGCTTCCGAATTAGGAGAGCGTTGGGGCGTAGGCTCTGGCAAGTATGATAACGGCCTGGTTATACTTGTAGCAAAAGAAGAAAGGAAAGTAGCGATCCAAACTGGTTACGGCATGGAGGAATACATACCTGATGCCATTGCTAAACGCATTACGGAGCGTACATTAAAACCCGCTTTTGCAGAAGGCAACTATTATGCAGGCCTCGACCAGGCAACCAGCTTAATCTTTGAACTAGCCAGCGGCGCTTACCAGGGAGACCCAACAGCTCAAGGTGAAGGTGAATCCGGCCCGTCTATCTTGTTCATCATCGTAATTGTTATACTTGCCCTTATTCTCTTTTCGAAAATGGGCGGGGGCGGTGGCCGTGGGGGCAGACGCTATTCCCGTACCTTCGGTGGCCCGGTTATTATTCCGGGGGGCTTTGGCTCCTTCCGTTCAGGCGGCGGCATGTTCGGCGGCGGAGGTGGCGGCGGCGGTTTCGGAGGCTTTGGCGGCGGCTCCTTCGGCGGCGGCGGTGCCAGCAGCAGTTGGTAATATAATAGCTTAAGTATTGGAAAAGGAAAAGGCATGAGAAGCAGAAAATAACCTGCCTCTCATGCCTTTTATACTTTAATTACCCACAAGCGAAAGAACTTTGACCATGGATATAACCTTAGCACAATATATAAAAAAGCGAAACGGAATATCCATGGGAAGTCCAAGATCATTGAGAAACAATCTTTACCGCTCGCTAGGAGCTAAGAACTTCTCAACCTTTTGGAATTATTGGAATCCTATTTTCGGATATTACTTAGGTAAGTATATTTTCAAACCCCTAAAGAGAACTTTTCCTGTTTCACTTTCTCTGATTCTTACCTTTGTTTTTTGTGGTCTGATTCATGATGCTGTTACAATAATTGTTCGTGGGGAAACCTCCTGGTTCTTTAGTATCTGGTTTTTATTTATGGGTCTTGCTGTTTTATTAAGCAAGGCTCTTCATCATGATTTCTCAAGAAATGTCTGGATTGTAAGAGCATTTATTAACCTCGCCCTGATAAGTGTTTGTTTAGTACTAACAATTTATTTTACAGCAACTTGCCTGTATATTCCTATCTGATTCTATAAAGAAGTATAATTAAACACCACTGCAAATAGACTCTCAATACAGAAAGCCTGCTACCAACCCTATACAAATCAATAATCTCTATTTGTATCAACGCTTTAACCACCAGCTCCCACACTAGCTGCTACCATATAAACAACCCCAAGTATAGCGGCACCAACGCCAAAACCAGCGGCAGCTTTGCCTACTTTGCGGCGTTTTGCGTACTTCTGATAAGCTTCCCGATAGGCCGCCTCCTTCATCAGGTGGCGGTTAGGGTTATAGTCTGTGTTGATGTTGGGAGACACCGCAGATGTAGCGGCTCCTGTAGCCAGGCCAGCAGCGGGCGAAATCAAGGTAGCTCCCATGGTAGTCCAAAATACGCCATGGGCTTTAAAATACGCTTTTGCATCGCGCTTTGCCTGCTCCTCTAGTAATTGTTCAGATTTAATACTTGTCTTTTCATCTTTGTAATATACCTCTGCGGCAGCCATTGGGTCGGCCGATGCCATTAGGCGCATATCAGTAACATCTTTGCGAGATAGTTTAAGCGTAGCCCCCTCCGCGTCGCTAAAGTAACGGTATACTACCACATCAGGCCCTACATGCAGCACCTTTGCCACAATTTCATCCCCTGCACTGGTCATAATGATATCCTGCCCAGCGACAGCTGTAGGGAACCCCAAGTATAGCGGCACTATTCCTACAATTATCAACAGCTTTGCCATAGTAGTACCCATGAATTTCGAAATTGCTTGAGAAGTGGCTGTAACAGAATGCCCTTATCTCTTCTAACGAAAACGGCTAAGCCGTGGATATTTAGATTTAACAATTTAGCAACATACAACTATCTTAGCTTATACTTGTTACTTTCTAAATCCTAAATTTTAGAACGCTGGCACCCTTCTGCAATCATTTCTGTTGTAATGGCGTTAAAGGACCGGAGCCCGCAGGGCATACATCAAAACAGGTTATCAATACATGAAAATAGTTGGAGATAACATCAAAACGAAGGTTATAGTAGGTTTTACACTGGCATTGGGTGTAGTAGTGGCTGCCATATACCTTACCTACGCCAGCTTTACCAAGCTCCTGGACTCCGTGGAGGTGCTATCACAACCAAACCATAAGCTGAGAGAGCTGCAGCATACTTTAGGGACTATCTCTACCGCAGAAAGCGCCATTCGTGCCTATACTCTTACTACTAGCGAAAAGCAATTCAAGGCTTACCTGACGCACCTCGACACGATCCAGAACCAGATAGATTCACTAGAGTTTCTCATGAAGGATAGCCCGCGCGAGCTGGCACAGGTAGACTCTATTTCTGCACTGCTGGAGGCAAAGCAGAAAAGCCTTACCCAGTATATTGCGCTTAAAAAGCAGCAGAAACTGAATAATTATTCGCGCAAGGCGATGCGCCAGATTGCCTCTACTGCCGAACAAAAGCCACTTTCTACCACCATCAGCAAGCATACTAAAACCACCATTTCGGATCGGCTGAACATGAACGGCACTGCCGGCGAAGAGCAACTTGAAGGAGAAATGCCCGAGCAGGAGCAAGAGCCGTATGTACAGCAGGAGGTAAAGGAGAAACGGGGGTTCTTTGGCCGAATATTTTCTAAGAAAGAAAAAGAAGAAAGACCACTGCTTCCGCCACCGCCCAAGGTGATAGTGCCTCAGTTTGATGTGCGACAGGAAACACAGATAGACACCAGTGCTGCCATTGCACCAGTAGCACCACTTAGCAAAGTGCGCCGCATTCTGCACAACGTGCAGCGCGAGGCCGATGAGCAGGAACAGCAACTACAGCTTAAAGAACTGGCCCTGCTCCAGCAAGACAAGCACATCATGGACCAGATCCGCACCATGATATACGAGCTTGAGCGCCATGAGCAGGAGCAGACAAGGCTAAACTCCAGCCATGCGCGTGGCGTGGCCAAAGAAACATCCACCATACTGCTGATTATCGGAATTGCGGGCTTGGGTAGTGGTATAGCGTTTATACTTGTTATACTTCGTGATATTACCCGCAGCAATAATTACAAACGAGGCCTGATAAAAGCGCAGAAAGAAGCCGTACAACTGGCACGTGCCAAAGAGGCTTTTGTAGCAAATATGAGCCATGAAATGCGCACACCGCTAAACGTTATACTTGGCTTTACCCAGCAGCTACACCATACGCCCTTACAACAAGAGCAGCAGGAGCATTTACAGGCAGTGAGCGGTGCCGGCCAACACCTACTGCACATTGTAAACGATGTGCTGGACCTCTCTAAGATAGAAGCAGGCAAGCTGTACATCAACCGGATACCTTTCAGCATTTCTCAATTGCTGAAAGAAGTAGAACATGCGTTTGCCTTAAAAGCATCCAGCAAAAACATCTTCTTTAACTATAAACTGGACTCGGCCATTCCGGATGTTTTGTATGGCGATGTGCTGCGCATGAAGCAGATACTTTTCAACCTGGTGGATAATGCCATCAAGTTCACCCACAAAGGGCAGGTACAAGTGCAGGTAAGCCTCCGGAGCCGCCGCCGCAGTCGGGCTGTGCTAAGTATAGCTGTGGCTGATACGGGCATAGGTATAGCACAAGAGCGCATACAATATGTGTTTGGAGAATTTAATCAGGCAGATAACTCTATCTTGCGCAAGTATGGCGGAACAGGCCTCGGGCTCTCAATCAGTAAAAAGTTGGTGGAGATACAAGGCGGAACACTAACGGTGAACAGCATGGAAGGAGAGGGCACCACCTTTACTGTTATACTGCCACTACAGGTGTCGCAAGAGGCTGTACCTGTGTCTCCGGGGCAGGATGCTCCTATGCTGCCGGCTTCTTTTGAAGGGTTCAGGGCTTTGGTGATTGATGACGATGGGTATAGCCGCACGTTGTGTAACCTGATTTTAAGCCGCTGGGGCATGACGGTACATTTAGCCAATGACGGCCCGGAAGCAATGCAGCAGGTGCAGCAGCATAAGTTTGATGTAGTTCTCACAGATATTCAGTTGCCTGGTATCAGCGGCAAAACGGTGGCACGTAATATTCGCAAAATTGACAAAGAAGTGCCTATCATTGCGCTAACAGCTAACATATTGAGCAACGATGTAGGCTTCTTTAAGAATACCGGCATCACAAGCCACCTTCTGAAACCATACAAAGAGCAGGAGTTGCATCAAAAGCTGGCTGAGGCTTTGCCAGTAGCAGCTATACACCCTACAACCGAGCCAGAAACAGCATTAACAGAAAGTAAGGAAGAGTCTGTTATTACACCTGCACTGCCTGCAGAAGAACCTGCAGCGCTGTATAGCCTGGATGAGATGCGCCAGTTTATTGGCGACGACACAGAGGTATTAGCAGAAGTAATAGAGGTGTTGCTACAGGACCAGGAGCAGAACCTGGAGCAGCTGTTAAAAGCTGCTGATCAGGCGGATTGGAAATCAATGGCCACCATGGCACACAAAATGCTGACTGCTTTCAAGCACTTGCAAGCGCACGCTGTAACTCCACACTTGTCGCAGTTAGAGCAGGTATTACACACGGGCCACCAGACTCCTGAAGTATTACTGCCTGCCGTTGCACAGGTACAACAACAGGTAAGGCTGGTGCTGCATGGGCTACAGCAGGAGCTGCAAAGTATTCAGTCGGAGCAGCCTGCATAGCGGCAGCCTAAATATCTATATTATATAGCTTTAGCTTGTTGTAAAGCGTTTTACGGTCAATGTTCAGCAGACGTGCCGCTTTGGACTTGTTATACTTTACCCGCTCCAGCATGGTCAGGATCATTTCACGTTCGGTGCGCTCATTTATACTTTTCAGGTCAGTTTCCATGGGGTCAATGGCTGTACCTGCATAAGCTATACCTGCGTTGTTTTGTGGCTCTGGCACAGCAGGAGTATAGTTCACTATCTCCGGCGGCAGTTGTTGTAAAGTTACCTCTCCCGATTTACTGAGCAGCACGGCACGCTTCACCACGTTTTTGAGTTCGCGCAGGTTGCCGGGCCAGTTATACCTGAGCATGGCTTCTTCGGTGGCTTCATCAAAGCCGGTTATGTTTCGCTCTAACTCCCGGTTTGCCTGTGCCAGGAAATGTTTGGCAAAGAGTACAACATCGCCATTACGGTCACGCAAAGGAGGTACATTGATCTTGAACTCATTTAAGCGATGGTAAAGATCTTCCCGAAACTGCCCATTGGATATTGCCTGTACCAGGTCTTCGTTGGTAGCGGCTAATACCCGCACATCTACGTCCTGATCGGTTGTGCTGCCTAGCTTGCGAACTTTGCGCTCCTGTAGCGCACGCAGCAGCTTTACCTGTATTTCATAAGGCAGGTTTCCAATCTCATCTAAGAACAGCGTACCTCCTTCGGCAGCTTCAAACTGGCCTTCTTTATCTTTCATAGCACCTGTAAAGGCACCTTTCACATAGCCAAACAACTCACTACCAGCCAACTCTTTAGAAAGTGCGCCACAGTCTATAGCAACAAAAGGTTTGTCGTGGCGTTTGCTTTGCTGGTGCATCATGCGGGCTACATATTCTTTTCCTGTGCCGCTTTCACCCTCAATAATCACTGATAAGTTAGTAGGCGCCACTAGTGTTATAAACTCTTCTATCTGCTGCGCCTGATCGCTTTGCCCCCGTACAAACTGCAGGTTTCCGGCAGGTGTGGTAGGCACTTCATCTGTTTCGGGTTCTGCCTTTTTGCTGAGTGCACTCTGTATTAACAAGAGCGTTTCATCTGGGTTGATGGGCTTGGTTACATACTCATAAGCACCCATTTTAATGGCTCTGACAGCCGTGCGTATATCGGCATAGGTGGTCATCAAGATAACAGGCACTTCTGGTGTAAGCACCTGCATCTGCGACATCAGTTCCAGTCCATCCTTGTCCGGAAGGCGGAAGTCGGTTAGTATAAGATCAAAAGATGATGCCTTAAGTAAGCGCAGCCCGTCATTGGCTGTAAAGGCTGTCTCTACCTCAAACTGCTGCCTCTTTAAAAAGGATTTCAGCATGAGGCAAAAAGCCGGATCATCATCAATAAGAAGTATTTTAGGCATAGTTTTTTCTATGTTACTGTCTACAGCGTATGCAGGAAGCCTTTAAGTAACGTATTTATATTGTATTTGTTCTATACCTACCAAACGTGTTCTTGTTATGCCTTGTTATACACTTCTTTAAAAACAAAAAGCCCCCGTATGTTAACGGAGGCTCCTCTAAAATATATGTTTTGATACGCTGTGCTTTACCTACACCACGTTACCGGCTTCATCGTAACGCACCACTACTGGCTCTTCCTGCTCCTTGCCCAGGAACTGAACTTCATAAACAGCAGCGGCACCCGCTTCAGTAGGCTTTATCTTATGAACCTCTCCTACCGTCCATTCTTTATAATCGCTGCCGGTTAAAGCTGTTCTAACTGCTTCCGGCAATTCTTCAGGAGTTATTTTTTGTTTGTCCTGCTGGCCTTGTGAGGCGCTTTGCTGTACTGCCTGGCTTTTCTGAACCGCATTGCCCTGCGCCTGCGCACCAAATGTCACAAGCGCGAAGGCTACGGCTAAAAGTGTTATTTTTCTCATCGTTGATTCTCCTTTAAGTAAGTGATACTGTTACTAAAGCACAAGGTGCTCTTACTTTTCAGTCTGCGCAATGGCCTGACCTGCTTCATCAAATTGAGCAACTGTCTTTTGCTGTGCTGCATTTGTAAAGTAAACTTCATACACAGGTGTTGCTTCAGTTTCGGCAGCGGCCTCTGGAGCTAGTTTGTATACTTCGCTTACCTGCCACTCTTTCAGCACATCGCTTTTCAGGGCCTGCTTTACCCCCTCCGGCAATTCCTCTTCTTTGATCTTTTCCTTGCCTGTAGTCTGGGTCTGTACCTGTTCTGCCTGCTGCGTAGAAGGCGCAATGTTAGACTGTGCTTGTGCTGATGATAAAGCGCCACATGCTGCGAAGGCAAATGCCACTAACGTTATTTTTTTCATAGTTCTATTTCGTTCGGATTAATTCTACTCGTTAATGCTACTCCCTTATGTAATAACTGTGCCAGACAAAAAACAAAATTACAATTCCTTATATATCAACAACTTGCTTAAAAATAATTACTATAACAGAATTACTGAATTTGTAGACTTGTTCTACAACCTGCGTAAGTATAGCTGCAAGCTGTGTCTTATATAGTTCTACACCCTTAAGCTGATTGCTACAGCTGGCAACATGTATAAATCGTATAGGCCACTACCTGCCTGACAAGGTTTATCCTTAAATTGACTAAATTAGCAGCATGAGCGAACCACGTAAGAAACTTTTCCTGCTAGATGCTTTAGCACTGATATACCGCGCCCACTTTGCCTTCAGCAAGAATCCGCGCATCAACTCCAAAGGCATGAATACGGGTGCTGCCCTTGGCTTTACCAACACGCTGGTGGAGGTACTACAGAAAGAGCAGCCTACGCACATTGCCGTAGCCTTCGACTCTGCCGCCAAAACCTTCCGCCACGATAATTTTGCCGAGTATAAAGCTAACCGTCAGGCACAGCCGGAAGACATTTCCATAGCCATACCTTATTGCAAAAAAATTGTGGAAGCCTTCAACATTCCGGTGCTGATTCTGGATGGCTATGAAGCGGATGATATTATCGGCACCATGGCACAGCGGGCCGAGAAAGCCGGTTTCGACGTGTATATGATGACGCCGGACAAAGACTACTGCCAGCTGGTAACGGAGCATGTATACTTGTATAAGCCCGCCTTTATGGGCAATGCCATCGAAGTATGGGACGTGCAGAAGATACTGGATAAGTGGGAGATTGAGCGGGTAGAGCAGGTAATTGATATACTTGGTCTACAGGGCGATGCCGTGGATAACATTCCGGGCATACCGGGCATCGGCGAGAAAACCGCCAAAACACTAATCCAGCGCTTCGGCTCTGTGGAGAATTTGATTGCCAATGCCGACCAGCTGAAGGGAAAGCAGAAAGAGAACGTGGTGAACTTCGCCGACCAGGGCATGATGTCAAAACAACTGGCCACCATACATTGCGACGTGCCGCTGGAGTTTAACGAGGAGGCGCTGCGGTTCGATGGTCCAAATGAAGAGCAGGTAACAGAGCTGTTTGCTGAACTAGAGTTCCGGCAGCTGGCACAGCGTGTTTTAGGCAAAAGCTTAGGTGAGGCCGCTTCGGCACCCGCCGCCGCTAAAGGAACAAGAAAAGGCAAGGGAAACACGAACCAGGGCTCTCTGTTTGATGCCCCGGCATCGGCGGCAGCCACAGCAGATGCCACTGCTACGGAAGATACCCTGCCCGCCACCATGAGAAGCATGGGCACTACGCTGCACGATTATCACCTCATCAACACACCTGAGCTGCGCCAAAGCCTGGTGCAATACCTGCTGAAGCAGGATGAGATTTCCTTCGACACCGAAACCACAAGTATAGATGCCATCACGGCAAAGCTGGTGGGCATGTCGTTCTGCTACCGCCCAGGCGAGGCCTACTATGTTCCCGTGCCGCCAAACAACCTGGAGGAGGCGCAGCGCATTGTAGATGAGTTCAGGCCGGTGCTGGAGAACCCGAACATCGCTATGATCGGACAGAACATCAAGTATGACATCCTGGTGATGAAGAACTACCAGATGGAGGTAAAGGGGCCGATCTTCGACACCATGATTGCCCACTACCTGCTGGAGCCCGAGATGCGTCACAACATGGATGTGCTGGCCGAAACCTACCTTAACTATTCTCCTGTTCCGATTACAGATCTTATTGGGCCGAAAGGCAAGAACCAGAAAACCATGGCCGACCTGGAGCCGGAGGAGGTGAAGGACTACGCCTGCGAGGATGCCGACATTACGCTGCAGCTGAAGTTATACTTTGAGCCACTGCTGCAGGAGCAAGGGCTGATGAAGTTGTTCCGTGACATTGAAAACCCGCTGGTGCAGGTGCTGGCCGATATCGAAAAAGAAGGTATAAGTATAGATTCCGATGCACTCGCCGATATTTCGCTGCAGCTGGAAAGCGAGATCGTAAGTATGGAGAAGCGGATTTTTGAGATTGCCGGTGAGCAGTTTAATATCGGTTCTCCAAAGCAGCTGGGCGAGATTCTCTTTGATAAACTGGAACTGCATGGCAAATCGAAAATCAAGAAAACAAAAACCGGGCAGTACGCCACCGGCGAGGAGATCCTGACGAAGCTGGCTTCTGAGCACGAAATAGTGCGCCTGATCCTGGATCACCGGCAGGTTAGTAAACTAAAGTCCACTTACGTGGATGCGCTGCCTCAGCTGGTGTGTGAGCAGGACAACCGCGTGCATACTTCGTTTAATCAGGCTGTCACCGCCACCGGCCGCTTGAGCTCAACCAACCCGAACCTGCAGAATATCCCGATCAGAACGGAGCGGGGCCGTGAAATACGCAAGGCCTTTGTACCGCGTAACAGCAAGCACCTCATCATCTCTGCTGACTACTCGCAGATAGAGCTGCGCATTATGGCTGATTTCAGTGGAGACCCTACCATGAAAGAGGCCTTCAAAAATGGCATTGATGTACACGCTTCTACAGCCAGCAAAGTGTTCCACGTGCCACTGGAGCAGGTGGATGCCGAGATGCGCCGTAAGGCCAAAATGGTGAACTTCGGTATCATCTATGGTATTTCTGCCTTTGGCCTGGCCGAGCGCCTGGTTATTCCTCGTCGTGAAGCAGCTGATATTATTGAAGCCTACTTCCAGGAGTTCCCGGCCATAAAGGAGTACATGGACAGCACCATCGACAAAGCCCGCGAGCTAGAGTATGCTGAAACTATACTTGGCCGCCGCCGCTACCTCCGCGATATTAACTCGCGCAACCAAACGGTACGTGCCTTTGCCGAGCGTAACGCCATTAACGCTCCCATTCAGGGCACTGCCGCCGACATCATCAAAATCGCGATGATCAACATTCAGGATTACCTGAAGCAGGAGAAGCTACAGACACGCATGATTCTGCAGGTGCATGACGAACTTTTGTTTGACGCCCCGAAGGAAGAAGTTGAGATTGTGACGCCTAAGATTGTAGAACTCATGACGAACGCCCTGCAGCTAAGCGTGCCTATGGAAGTTGGTTTAGGCGTAGGCGAAAACTGGCTGGAGGCGCATTAAGGATCAGGCTTTGCAGGATTTACATACTGTCTGAATCAGGATTTGCGGGATTTCAGGATGCGCATGATGTATGCAGTATAAAGCATCGTCATTAAAACTAATTTTAATCTACAGTATAAGCTAGACCATCCTGTTCATCCATCAATCCTGCAAATCCTGATTCAGACAATAAAAAAGCACCTCCTGTGGGGAGGTGCTTTTTTTATATGTAAGGCTTCTGTACTGACTAAGGGAATACCACTGTACGATAGTTGGTAACGTTTACAGTTGGTACGCTAGCCTTGTAGTGAGAATTTATCACACGAACAAATTCATTGGCAATGATTGCATAACCTCTTGGAGTTAAGTGTACACCATCCAGTGAAAACAAGTTTCCGCTTATGAACGATGTCGTATAGTTAACTTCATCAATTTTAAATCCACCCTTGATTGAGGTAAAAAAAGCATTTACATCAAACACAGGAATGTTGTTTGCCGCAGCAACTTCTGCAATAGCTTGGTTCAAAAGCTTTGTATGATTTTGTACTTCTACTACTTCTTCTGCGTCAAGCACCTCATTATCAGCTAAAGGATTAGCAGGATGAAAACCATGAGGAATAGTAACCGGACCATTAGGTGTCTGAACTTGGTCTGGCCGGCCTATGTTTGCTCTGGTTGTTAATAGCACACGGTCATTCTCTGTTAGAGGGCGTACATCAGTTGGTGCAGGACCTACTTTTATATATATAACAGCATCATCAGGCACATTATCGCCTTGTCTAATAGCCGCAAGCGTAACTGTGTTGAAGAACGGAACAGAGGTTACATCCGGGATGTTAGCCACTACTCCTTCTACTGTACCACCTTTTGTAAGAGCTGCCATCATCTGTGTATAAACAGCTTTGAAGGTTGCAACTGGTGTTTTATCGCTGAACGGGTTTGTAGGGTCAGCAACAGCACCATTTGTAGCATAAGTTAAGATATCGTTGTTACCAAGCCACATGGTAAAGAACGTAGGCTGAGCTTCAGCTACTTTCTGAGCATAGCTTTTCTGCCCTACTTCAGCATCTGTTAACAGGCGCTCAAAGTATGGATTTACGCCACCATAAATTGGCGTTGCAGCGGAAAGAACAGATATACCTGGCACAGCAAGGTTGTTTACAGGATCAGTATACTTGGTCAGTCTTGGCCCTCCTGGTAGCGGTTGCACATCTCTTCTTACAGCTAGTTCAGTAGTTACTGGCTCAAGTACTGGTGAAGTTGGTGTAGGCAAACCTGCCAGTCTTAAATAGCCTGACCCGTTTCTTTGTGCTTCTGTAAACAATGGCTGCACAAACTCGCCTCCACCTACTTCTTCAAATTGTTGAGCCAGTATAGCCGGATATGAGTTAAGCTGAGCCTCGCGGTACAAACCTCCATCCTGATAGCCAGCTGTAAGAGAGTTTCCTATAGCTACATAATTGCTAAAATCCAGTTCTGCTCCTGCTGATGGGTTTACATCATAATTAATCTCAGGCTCGCAGCTTGTAAACAGTACACCGGCAAAGAGCGCCAGCACACTAGCTTTATATATATACTTTTTCATATTAAATCAGGAAAGAAAATTAGAAATTGTAGTTCAGGCCGATGCCTGGGATATAAGCAATAGATTTGAAGGTACCGGCTACACCGCCAGAGAACTCGCCTGTATCAGTGCGTTCTTTCTTATTGATGTACAGAAACGAAGCATCCACACTGAACTTGTCTGAGAATGCATAACCAATACCGCCAGAAAGGCCACGAGAGTCAGCATCAGGTGTTTCTGGAGTAAGGTAGCCGTCTTGCACAGGAGTGTTATCATAATAAGCACCGGCACGTAGCTTTAACTTATCAGTTGCAGCATACTCGGTACCTAAACGGTAGATAAAGGCATCATCGTAGTTACGCTGGTTGATTGAAGACATGTTGCCAGCCACTGGCGCATCATAGTCAAAGCGAAGTCTTTCATACGCGCTCCATCCTACATGGCTCACGTCGGCTGCAATTGTCCAACGCTCGTTCGGATGGAAACCTATACCCAATGATAGTGTTGCAGGCATCGGCAGTTCTGCAGAAAAAGACTTACCCTGGAATAGAGCCGTAGCAGAAGCAGGCAGGCCTTGGTACGTGATATCGCCACCTTCAACTTTAAGATCAACTTTAGAGCGGTAATCTATACCAACCGAGAACTTTTCGCTAGGCTGGAAATAAATACCTACGTTATAGCCCAAGGCTGTTTCAGCAGAGCCATCTAACTCTATGCCTGGCTCTGTTCCGTTAGCTCCTTGTAATGGCAACTGCCGCTGCAGGTTTACACTACCAGTAGCCACCACCAAACCGGCACCTATTCCTAATTTATCAGAGATCTGGTAGCTAAGCGTTGGCTGGAAGTAAAAGGCCGACAGCGAAAGCTCAGACAAACCAAAACGTCCATTCCACTCCTCACCCCATCTTACCGTACTGCCATAAGGTGTGTATACACCTAAGCCGGCTTTTAACTTATCATTAATGCTAAAGGCAGCATATACCTGGAAAGGCGTTTTTAAAGGGTTATCGGCCTCTGCTGTAGCACTTGTAAAATTAGTAGAGCGATAAGAGATATAGGATACAAGTCCGCTTGCCCCAACTGTTACGCCATTTTCCTGAAGGAAGCTCATGGCACCCGGGTTAAAGAAGATGCTGGATGTACCTGTTTGTATACCAGTACCCGTATGGCCCATACCTATTTGTCTTTGGCTGGCCAGGTTTACCTGGTATCCTCCAGCCATAGCAGAGGCTGAGAGAAGCGTGCCACCAAGTAAGGCTAAAATTTTACTTTTCATAATGATGGATTATTTATTAGTCGGTGATTAAAGGTCTAAACAAATATATAATTAATGCAGCGCCTCACAATACTTTTTCAAATAT
>NZ_JBHTLD010000080.1:0-19831 GCF_042678745.1 Pontibacter rugosus
GCATTATTTGGCTGAACTTCATTGTCAGGCTTTTAGTAATTTTGGCCAATGGATACTTCTTATCATGTAATCGGACTAATGTCTGGCACATCGCTAGATGGCCTTGATATCGCGCACTGTAGGCTTACGTACCAATCTGGGAATTGGATATATAAAATACTAAATGCTACTACATTAATATACAGCGATGCACTAATACAATCACTCCAGCAGGTGGAGACAGCAAGTGCACTTGATTTAATAGCGCTGGATCACTCCTTCGGCCAATTCATAGGCCAGCAGGTGCACGAGTTCATCAAGCAGCACAACCTTAAGCCTGACTTCGTTGCCTCCCACGGCCACACAATCTTCCATCAGCCAGACAAGCACATCTCCTTACAGATTGGCAACGGTGCTTATATCGCTGCCCATGCTCAGTTACCCGTTGTCTCTGACTTTAGGACGCTGGACATCGCCTTGGGCGGCCAGGGTGCCCCCCTTGTACCTATCGGAGACGAGTTGCTGTTCGGGGCCTATGACTACTGCATTAACCTGGGTGGTATTGCCAATGTTTCTTACAGGCAAAACGGCCAGCGCCTTGCTTATGATATATGCGCTTGCAACATGCTGCTAAATACTTTGGCCAACAGCATCGACAAGCCTTATGACCATAACGGCGAATTAGCCCGCTCAGGCTCATTTCAGCCAGACTTGTTGCATAACCTTAATGCTCCTGCTTATTTTGCGGCACCTGCTCCTAAATCGCTCGGTAAGGAGTGGGTGCTGGAGCATAGCCTTAAAAGCTTAACCGAAAGCAATGCTTCTGTGGCAGATAAACTTCATACCGTTTGCCACCACATAGCACAACAGCTCCAGCTTGCCTTACCACTGCTACACCAGGGCAAGCACCGAGTACTGCTGACTGGCGGTGGCGCGTTTAATTTATACCTGGTAGCACTGATACAGCAGCAGTTAGGAGATGCTTATTCGGTTGAGGTGCCTGAGCCGGAGGTCGTCTCCTTTAAAGAGGCGCTTATTTTCGCCTTCTTAGGTGTACTGCGCTGGCGTGGCGAGCACAACTGCCTCAGCAGCGTGACTGGTGCCAGCCGCAACAACATAGGAGGATCGATTTACCTTTACTAAAGTTGCCCCGACACATTTTTTGTACATTTGCCAAACCTAAAACTGATCAGAACAAGAAGCATGAAAGACCTATTAGCAAAATTTGAGAATAAACAACCTGAAATTGTTTTCGAGTGGAAAGACGCTGAAACTGAGGCTGAAGGATGGGTAGTGATTAACTCTCTCCGGGGTGGCGCAGCTGGCGGCGGAACACGTATGCGCAAAGGCCTGGACAAGCGGGAAGTGGAATCGCTGGCCAAAACCATGGAGGTTAAGTTTACCGTGTCTGGCCCTGCTATCGGCGGCGCTAAGTCTGGTATAAACTTCGACCCCTCCGACCCTCGTAAACGCGGCGTATTAGAGCGTTGGTATAAGGCTGTCATTCCGTTGCTCAAAAGCTATTATGGCACTGGTGGCGACCTGAATGTGGATGAAATACACGAGGTAATTCCGATTACAGAAGACTATGGCCTATGGCACCCGCAAGAGGGAGTAGTAAATGGCCATTTTAATGCCACAGAACCTCAAAAAATAAACAAGATCGGGCAGCTACGCCAGGGTGTTGTAAAAGTAATTGAAGATCCACATTTTTCCCCTTCTACTGCCCGCAAGTATACTATTGCCGATATGATCACGGGATATGGTGTGGCCGAAGCCGTGCGCCACTACTATGATATCTGGGAGAGCAATGCAGAAGGCAAACGTGCTATTATCCAGGGCTGGGGCAATGTAGGCGCCGCTGCAGCCTATTATCTGGCATCTAAAGGCATCAAAATAGTCGGCATTATCGACAGAGCCGGAGGCTTGATCAAAGAGACTGGCTTTACTTTCGAGGAAATCACGGATTTGTTCCTGAACCGCCAAGGCAATTCGCTGAACCCTGGCACAGCAGGCATACTTTCTTTCGAAGATGTGAACAGCCGCATCTGGGACTTACAGGCTGAGATATTTATACCTGCCGCAGCGTCCAGGCTGGTAACGCGCGAGCAGGTAGAGCGGATGATTCAAAGTGGGATGCAGGTAATCTCCTGTGGTGCGAACGTGCCTTTCCAGGACCCTGAGATTTTCTTTGGCTCAACCGGCGAGTTTGCTGACAGAAACCTATCCGTGATACCTGACTTTATCGCTAACTGCGGCATGGCCCGTGTTTTCGCCTATTTGATGGAGAGCGAGGTAGAAATTACGGACGAAGCAATCTTCACTGATATCTCTAACACCATTCGCACTGCTTTGGTGAAATCGCATGAAAAGCAGGTACAAAAAACAGAGATTGCCAAAACCAGTTTCGAAATTGCCCTTAGTCAGTTATTATAATATCAAAGCCACTTATGAATTGGGAGAGTTTGTTGAACAGCGAAGCGCTACGCTATGAGTTCCTAGGTAATTCCGTAGCCGAGTATCTGGCCTCTGCGGGCATTCTGCTGTTTGGCTTTATCTTTAAAACAGTATTATCCCGACTGTTAGCCGGCCTGATGTACAGGCTCGGCAGCAAGTTCTGGAGCGAGGCAAACCTAACCTCGTTCCGCCGCCTGCTCATCCAGCCATTAGAAATACTGCTGTTCCTGGTGTTTCTGTACTCTGCGTTTCAGGTACTAGATTACCCTCTGAACACCAGCGATCTTCGCAAAGGAGATCCTTTCCTGAAAACCTTCATGTTCCGCACCTATCAGGTTTTTGTGATTGTGGCGCTTACGTGGGTTATCCTAAGGTTAATTGATTTCGTGGCACTGGTGTTCAGGCACCGTGCAGAGCAAACAGTATCGAAGCTGGATGATCAGTTGGTGCCGTTCTTCAAGGACTTTGGAAAGGTGCTGGTTGTGATTTTCGCTTTCCTGGCGATGCTGGGCTCTGTTTTTGGCGTGAACGTAACAGGTCTGATAGCTGGCCTTGGTGTAGGTGGCCTGGCACTGGCCTTTGCTGCAAAAGAGAGCCTTGAAAACCTGCTGGCCTCCTTTACCATTTTCCTGGATCAACCTTTTATGGTAGGAGACCTGGTGCAGGTAGGTGAACTGGTGGGTGTAGTAGAGAAAATCGGTTTCCGAAGCACACGTATCCGAACGCTGGAAAAGAGCTTTGTTACGTTGCCAAACAAGTATATGATTGACAAGCCGCTCGATAACCTGACGCTCCGCACATTCCGACGAGCCATGTTCAATATCAACCTAACGTATGACACTACCTCTGAACAAATGCGCTCTATTACGCGCGATATTCAGGAGTATATAGACCAGCACCCCCGCACCAACCAGGATGGGCGCATACGCTTCCTAAGCCTTGGCGCGCACTCTAAAGATGTGATGGTGCTATACTTTGTGGATACCATGGACTGGAACGAGTATATTGATATCAAAGAAGAGATTACGTATAAAATTGTGGAGATTGTGGAGAGCCATGGAGCAGAGTTTGCTTTCCCTACGCAAACCCTACACCTGCAACAAGTGCAGGCAGACCAACCCCACCCTCCTGCGCCCAACCAGCCTATATATGGCGGTGCAGATTTAGAGTAGGTACAATAAAAAAGCCGGAGAAGCTCCGGCTTTTTTTTCACCCTTATATCTTATATTCATTTAATCTCTTACCAGGTTATTTCATATTTAAGGCCATACACCAGCCATGAAACAACTTATTTAAACACTGCTGCTACTCATGTACCTTTTGCTGCAGATTTGCTAAGTTTAACGATCTGCATTATCTATGGTTTAGCTTAAGTATAACTTTTTCTATTTAGGTGCCTATTTTAGAAGTAAACAGCCCATAACAACTGGCAAAGGTTAAATCCAATTGCTTATATACTTACAAATCTACTGCACATTCCACCAGCTACATAAAAGCTACCGGATCAGTTAAAGTCAAAGTACTCCCCCTGCTGTAGCTCTACCTTCTTCTCTTTATCCTTAGGCTTTTTGCCTCTCAACAAATCACGCAGCTCCTGCCCCTCCTGCTTCAAGTCCGTTTTTATCTTCTGCCGAACCCGCTCATCGTCATAAGCAATTTTAAAGTCGCTCTCGCTCCCTTTAAGGCTTAGAAAGATGTTGCTGTTTCCTGCGTTCGTATCTTCGGCCACTACACCGTAGGCAGAGTCTTTGTCGGGCCGCCTGCTACTGAACAGCGGTAGCCGGATCTTGTAATCCATGCGCTGGTCAAAGGTGTGCGTACCAGAAATGGAAACAACCGGGGCAGCAGAGAGGCTGGACCGAATATCCATCTCCGGAATATAGATAGTACCCTGTTGAATCCAGAAGGAGTTGTGCAGCTCGGCAAAACGCATGTTGGCTAGTTCTGTGCGTTTCACAAACGTAGACATCTTCTGCATCGGCGGGAAGTTAATTAACTGGCCGTTGCGCACCGTTGCCTGAATCTCTGCCTGCAGCAAATCTGTCTTTGGGCTAAGCTGGCTATCGAAGTATACATCTGATACAATATTGGCTGTAAGTTGCCCCCGCAGGTGGTGTTCTTCTATAAAATTCTGATGGAAGTTCTCAAATACATAGAACAGGCTATCCACACTCATGTTATTGAGCTTTGTGGCGGTGCTCACTTTAATATGATTGCGTGTACGGGCATCCAGGTTACCTCGCACCGCGAAGTCTCCCCCAACGGCCTTAAATGAGATATTAGGTGTAGACAGTACCTGGTTGCGCAGCTTTATCTCACCACGTATACTCTTCCCTCTGAATCTCCTGAACTTTACCCTGTCTATAGAAGCGCTGAGGTCAAAAGCTATCTCAGGCGAAATAATAAGTTTATAGCTATCCCCTGTCCGGTCTGGTGCTGCTGTATTCTGTTCCTCGCTCAGTAGCTGATCAAAGTTCATGTATTTGCTGCTGAAATCTGCCTCTACCAGCAGGCGCTGGTTTTGCAACAGAGCCCAGGCCATCACATTCTTGAACATGCCGTTCACCACAAAATCAGACTCTCCCAGTTTGCCTTTAAAGTCAGACACGCCCACATCGTTTCTTTTAAACAAGAAGTTCCCATTTAGGTGGCTTAATGGCAATGGCAACTGCTGTAGCTTTAGCGACACATTGTGCAGCGTGATCTCACCGGTTGTGTTCAAGGTAGCATTTCCGGGTCTTGCTTTAAACTCGTTCAGATTACCAGAGAAGGCCACGCGTACATCTGCCAGCCCGCTGCCGCTCCGTATTTCGTCCAGCTTTATCAGCCCTAGTACATACCCCACATCCAGCATGCCCTGCACATCAAAGGCAATGTAGGGACTGTCAAAGTTTCTGTAGGTAAGGTTACCTTTAAAAGGCCTGCCATTCAGTACCCCGCTCAGCCCTTTTAACTCCAACACTGAAGTAGAGGCATTTTGCTTATCGCCGTTCGTGAAGCTACCGGTCAGCTCAATCTTTTCTACGCGCTGCGCTACATCCGGGTGAAAAAAGGAAGCATTACGCGCTCCAAAGTTAAAAGCAACCTGTGGCGTATGCTTTCCGGATGCTTTGCCCTTTATGGTGCCGTTAAAGTAAATATCACCCTCGCTACGGTACTGGCTAAACTCCTGCGTTATACTTTGCGGCAACAACGACAGCAGCGACTGTATACTTGTGTTTTTTCCATTCAGCTGCAGGTCCAGCTCTGTGCCGTCTGCGTAGACAATGGCACCTCCTACTTCATAAGCAGCACCCTCTACCGCTACTTCCGAGGGTTGCAGGGTAATAACTTTGGACTGCCGGTTTATACTTAAGGCCGTAGCCAGATCAACCTGCTTATTCTTAAAATATTCGCCTGTTCCTACTTTGATAGTATGGATAGTGGTTTGGCCCTTGGCTTCGATAGCAATGGTTTCTGGAGAAATGGCAAGGGCGGCGGCTAACTGGTGCGCATTTACCTGATATGTTTGCTTTAGCTGCTGGTCAATGTAGTGCAGAGCTACGTTTTTAAGGTTTATCTGCTCCAGGTCAAAAGAGAAACCGCTATCTTCCGAAGAGGTTGTATCTGTGTTGATGACCTCATAGTTAACCGATCCGTCAGGTAGCACCTTTACATACACTTCGCCCTCCTCCATGTAAAACTGCTTCACGCTATACTCGCCCCGCAGCACATCCCAAATGCTGAAGGTAAAGTATAGCTTATTGGCACGCGCCAAGGATTCTTCGCTATCCGGGAGCCCCTCATGCACGTTTACCTCGTCAAGCGTTACAGCTACCTGCGGAAATTTTTCGAAAAGCGAAAGCGAAATCTGCCCCACATCCACCTTTGTTTTGATGTGTTTGTTTGCTTCCGTCACAAAAAGCTCAATTATTTTGTCTTGATAAGCATACACCAACGCCAACGCTAAACCTAGAGACACCACTATTCCGGCAACTCCATAAAATAGCACTCTTTTTACCACTCCTTTTCTCACTGGGCGAAAGTTCAGATTTTTAGCACCTTACAAAACCTAAAGGTACGGTAGTTATAACATGCGGACAATAGGCACGCAGGGCAGAAAAAAATATTTGAGAAATTTTTACCAAATGTTTTGCAGTTAAAAAAATATGCCCCATATTTGCATCATCAAACGGGGACAAAAGGTCAACGAAACGAAAAAAAGGGGTGTTAGCTCAGCTGGTTCAGAGCACCTGCCTTACAAGCAGGGGGTCACTGGTTCGAATCCAGTACGCCCCACAAAAGGACAACGTAAAGTTGTCCTTTTTTTATGCCCATATTTTTTAAAGCCTTTTCCATTCCCTTATCTCCACGCCTCTTTCTAATAAAGGAACGGCTACAAACCAGGCATAGTATACCTCCTCTTGTTACGTAAGCTGTAACAAGCTATAGCAAGTATAAAATCAATGGTATTCAGTATTAACTGTTGGCTGTAAGGAACTGCTCGTGCAGTTTCAGCACTTGGGGGATGAGTGGCTGTTGATCGTCATTATAGACAACATGCTGGGCACGGCTTATTTTCTCCTCTTCGCTCAGCTGCTTTTCTATAATGGCTTTGATGTCTGCCTCGGTGCGGTGGGTATCCCGGAGCAGCAGGCGCTTTATTCGTATCTCTAAGGGCGCAAAAACAGTGATGATCTGATCCATCTGCTTCCAGGCTTCTGATTCATACATGAGCGCCGCTTCCTTCAGCACATAAGCTTTGTCAGCATGAGAGGCAGCCCAGGCTTCAAAATCGTTGCGCACATGCGGATGCACCAAGCTGTTGAGCTGCGCGAGCTTCTGAGGATTATTAAACACCTGGCTGGCTACATAAACGCGGTCAAGTTCTCCGGTTTCAGTAAAGGTTTCAGGCCCATAGGTGGACAGCAGTTCCTGACGCAGTGCCTCGTTGTGGTGCATTACCCATTTGGCACGGGCATCAGAGTCATATACTGGCACTCCCAGCAGCGCAAACACGCGCGTCACCATTGTTTTGCCTACGCCTATGCCTCCGGTTATACCTATCTTCAACATTACCTGGAGCTAACTTTGATTTTATCCGGCCACACACGCACATTACGTATTCCCTGGGGCTTTTGCACCAGTTCGGGCACCAGGGTAGAATCAATGGGATTAAACTTCTTGTAGTCCAGCACGACCTTTAAGGCATCCCGGTTCAGCAGGGGCACCGAATCCTGAAGCACCTGGTAACGCACCACTACAATTGGCGGACGTATACTTACCAGCCTACCTTCAGGTACATTTACCAACTGTGGTATTACCTGCCGCTCTTCCGGCGCTAAGCTTTTTACATTTACCGTTACCTGCGCTTCTTCTACGTTTGCACTCACCAATGACTTATAGTTGTAGTTTACAGGCACAGCGATTTTAGCAGGCCCTGTAAGCTTTTGATCTGGCAGACGCAGCAGGAACGGGTTAGGCAGACTATCGATTAGAGAAGCAGGCCCGGTCAGTGTTATGGTGTCAGGCGAAATACGCACAGGGCCTACAAGTGCATGCAGGTTATCTGTTAGGTTTTGCCCCGGATCAAGGCGCAGCGCTACTCTCCTTTGTATCTTCGGGTCGAAGTTGAAATGAACGGTATCTGTTGCCACGAAATTAAGTTCCAGACCATCCAGCACATTTACAAGGGCAGGGCGGAGCGCAGAACCAAGTATGTAATTGTTTCGGGGAAGGTTTCGGATAAATATGTCAGCTGGCTGCACCTCCAGCATCAGGCTTTTGCGCAGCAGCTTCCATCCTCTACCGGTTACGTTAATGCTTACCTCTTCTGGTAGCGGTTGTATAGGGATAAGCTCTTCTGCATCATACACAAACCGGATAGGGTAGGTAGTTTGTGTGGAGTAGGTTTTATTCAGGGCATTGAGAAGCCAAAATGTAGAAGCCGCCACAAAACAAAGCAATACTATTCTCCAGTATTGCTTTGTTCGTGGCTGAAATGGCCTCATGAACCATAGAACTATATTTTTAGCTCCTTCAAAAGACAAAGTTATTGTACCTTTTGCATTCTCATGGTTGCTTCCATGGAGACGGCGGTTTTATCAAATACAAGGCGCACGCCCCGATCTACTTCTAACGTGATTAGCTCATCATCTATTGCAACAAGTTTGCCATGCATGCCACCGATTGTTACGATAGCCATGCCTTTAGACAGCTCCTCACGAAATTTCTTCTGATCGCTCGCTTTTTTCTGCTGCGGACGGATCATAAAGAAATAAAAGACAAGGATAATAGCGCCGAACATAAGCAGCTGAGGCAGCATGCCTGCATCCGGGGCCTGAAGAAGGATATTGTTCATGGTTGGGTGTTCTCTAAATCAGCTTTGAAAGTATAAACTAGTTACGGCGCACTGGGCCGTCAGCTCCTGCAGTTGGCATACTGCTTGGCTCTACACTACCTTTCATAGCTACTTTCACAATATTTGGCTGTGTGTTGGCACGGATAGTAACTGTTGGCTGCTGCTGGCCTACTTTGCCAGTGCTATTGAACTTAACGGCCACAAAGCCTTTTTCACCTGGCGCCACTGGTGTGCGTGTCCAGTCTGGTGCAGTACAGCCGCAGGTAGCAGAGGCATTCTCGATGATGAGCGGCGTTTTGCCTGTGTTTGTGAACTCAAAAGTATGGTCTACTGTCTCACCTTGTTTGATGGTACCAAAGTCATACTCTGTTTGCTCAAAAGCCATTACCGCAGCATCTTCTGCTGGCACTACTTCGTTTTCAGCAACCACGTTTGGGTTCTCTATTGTTTGAGCAGGAGCTTCAGCAGCAGTGTTGTTAGTTACCGCTACCGTATCGTTGCCAGCGTTGTTGCTGTCGCAGCTAGTAGCAAATAAGGCTACTGCCAGGCCTGCTGCCAGAAATAAGTTCTTTTTCATGATTACAGTACTAAGTTAAAGTTTTGCAATAATATTCTGTGCAAACTCCATTGTGCCAGCCTTACCACCAAGGTCGCCGGTGCATTCTTCTTTGTTAGCCAGCGTAGCTTCCAAAGCAGCTTCTATGCGGTTTCCTTCGTCTTTCAGGTCCAGGTGGTGCAGCATCATAATGGCAGAGCGCAGCAATGCTGTAGGGTTAGCAATTCCCTTGCCAGCAATATCCGGAGCAGAACCATGTACAGCCTCAAAGATGGCCATATCATCGCCAATGTTGGCTCCGGCCACCACGCCAAGTCCGCCTACCAGACCTGCACACAGGTCAGAAAGTATATCGCCGAAAAGGTTTGTAGTTACAATAACATCAAACTGCTCTGGCTTAGCCACCAACTGCATACACATGTTGTCGATGATCTTGTCATCAGCCTGAATATTCGGATACTCCTTCGCAATCTCGTTGAAGACGCCGAGGAACAATGCTCCGGCACTTTTCAGGATGTTAGCTTTATGTACAGCTGTTACTTTTTTGCAGCCATGCTTGGCAGCATACTCAAAGGCAGCACGTATGATTTTCTCACAACCTACGCGGGTAATGCGGGCTACAGAGTCAGAAACCTGCAGGCGCTCATCAAACATCTCCAGGCCAGAGTACAGCCCTTCGGTATTTTCGCGGAATAAAACAGAGTTTACGTTATCAAAGCGTGTTTCTACGCCCTTGGTTGTTTTAGCTGGTCTTACGTTTGAGTATAAGTCAAACATCTGGCGCAGCTGCACATTTATACTTTTAAAGCCTTTGCCAACTGGTGTCGTGATCGGGCCTTTTAAAGCCACTTTATTCTTCTTAAGAGAGGAGATCAGCGTTGCTGGAATCAACTCACCTATAGAATCAAACGTTGTTTGGCCGGCATTTTCCTCTTCCCAGGAAAGGGGAACATTAGCGGCGGCAAAAATAGCTTTTACAGCTTCAGTGATTTCAGGGCCTATCCCGTCGCCAGGTATAAGGGTAACTTGTCTCATGCTTATATTTCTTTCCTACTGTTGATTTCGTTTATAAGTGAATCTACATCGCCTAGTAGTTTCTCAGCTTTCTCTTTTGCATCCTGTATAACGCGCTGCCCTTCAGACTTAGCAGACATAGGTATGTTTTCACCTTTGGCTACTAACTGCTCTAATAAGTCAGAAAGTGTGTCACGGTATTTCTCCAGGCGATAGCTTAACCAGTAGCGTGTTTCCCTTCCCTTTTCAGGGGCGAAAAGCAGTCCTGTTACAGCACCAACGGCGGCACCTGAAACGAAAGCCAATAATGCAGTTGTCTTCTTACTCATAGTTTATATGCTTAAAACTCGGGTACATTTTTTCCTACTTCTACGGAGAATCCTGTACAAAGGCCGCCAAAGACTGTTAGCTCTTATTTATTATCAATTAAGCCTCGGCCAGACTTGCGTATCTCGCCGCTGCCGGTAAGTTCTTGTGCCATTTTATCCAGCACACCGTTAATGAACTGCTTGCTCTTTGGAGTACTGTACAGCTTCGATACCTCGATGTACTCATTGATGGATACCTTAACTGGTATGCTGCGGAAGATGTGCATTTCGCAGAGCGCCATCTTAAGTAAGATCTTATCTAACAAGGCCACACGCTCTACATCCCAGTTTTTTACGCTGGCCGCGATCATGGTCTCATACTTCTCGTCCTGCTCTAGCGTTTGAAAGTATAAATCCTCAAAGAAGGCTTTATCATCTTCCCAATTTGCTGAGAGGTCAAGGAGCTGCTTCTCCTCTTCTGTTTCTTCGCCAAAAATCTTGACAGTTTTGTTTACAAGGCTCTTTACGATAGATTTGTTCTCTATCCAGTTCAGGTCTTGCTCCTCAAACAAAGATTGTAAGTTTTTTTCTTTAAAGATAATGTTTTTGAAAATATGTTTCACCACCTCCAGGTCTTCCTCCAGGGTAGGCGCAGGCAGCTGCAGGTAGTTCAGGAACGTTTCGTCCTGCTTGAGGATGTTCTTATAGACTGCTCTTATTTCGCTGATATCAGATCCCCAGCTAATGTTCCGGCGGATGATGCTGTCCTGGTATGATTTGCTCTGGAGCAGGCGCTGCACAACACGGTTTTGCAGGAAGTTTTTCAGGTCAGGGCCTTCTGCTGCAGTATAGCGGCTGGCTTTTTTAGCTTCTTCCTCTTCTACAAGGCTTAAGGTTACCTCCAGTATCTGCAGTGTGCTCAGGTAATGGTCGTAGATGCGCTCTACAGCACCCAGCATCTGATTGCCATAATACTTAAAGTCTTTCTTTACAGCGTTGTTGTAGTATACAATAGCTCTGTTTACCGCACTGATGGCGTCCTTGTCGGCTCCTTCTTCGTCAAACTGCTGTGTTTCGTGCCATTCTTTAAACATCAGCGTGGCCATTTGCTTTTTGCCTTCAAGCATTTTTTTGTCCTGCACCTCCATGGAGTTTAGGTCTGGCGCAAAGTCTTCGCTTATCTGGTCTAAGGCCAGCAGATAATCTGAACCTACGGCTTGCTGATAGGCATAAATGGCCTGCATTGCCTTAATTCGTAGTGTTCTGCGGTTGAGCATATTAGTAAATGTAAAGAGCGTTTTTTGGGTAAATTATACTTGAACTTGGGCAATGCCCACTAATTACTGTTGTTGCTAAAAGCGGATAAAGCAGGCTATAGTTCCGCAAAGGTAGTGATGAAAAGCAAAAGTGCCACAGGTTAATGCAGCACTTTTGATACAAGGCATCTATACTTCGTGTGTTTACTTAAAAAGTAGAGCGAACCTTACCAATGCTCTCAATACGCTTTTTAGCCATTTCTATGGCCGCAGCCTGGTTGTGTATGCCTTCTTGCTCTGCCAAATTAAAGATATCCAGGGTATAACCATAGATACGCTCTGTCTGAGCATAAGCACTTTCACGGTTATAACCGATCAGCTCGGAATACACGTTGATCAAACCACCTGCATTGATCAGGAAGTCTGGTGCGTATACGATGCCTTTTTCTATTAACGCAGGTCCGTGCACGTTTTCGTCACGCAACTGGTTGTTAGCGCAACCGGCAATAACCTGGCACTTCAGGCGGCTTAATGTATTATCGTTGATAGTACCACCAAGCGCACACGGAGAGTAAATATCTACATCCAGGTCGTAGATCTCGTCCATGCTCACCACTTTGGCATTATATTTTTTAGATACTTCCTGCAGGCGGTCTTCGTAGATATCAGTGATAAATATCTCCGCATTCTCTTTGGCAAGCAGCTCTACCAGGTAGCCGCCTACGTGGCCAACACCCTGCACAGAAATTTTCTTACCAGCTAAAGAGTCAGAACCGAAAGCACGCTTAGCAGCAGCCTTCATACCCATATAGGTACCGTAAGCTGTTACCGGAGATGGGTCACCACCACCACCCATAGACTCAGGCAGGCCGGAAACGTGATCTGTTTCCATTTTGATGTACTCCATGTCCTTGGTCGTCATCCCTACGTCTTCGGCAGTGATGTAAGCGCCATTCAGGTTTTTCACAAAACGACCGAACTTACGCAGCAATGCTTCGTTTTTATCTTTCTTGGCATCACCGATAATTACCGCTTTACCGCCACCCAGGTTCAGACCAGAGATGGCAGCTTTGTAGGTCATACCTCTCGAAAGGCGAAGCACGTCGTCAAGGGCTTCTGCCTCAGAGGCGTAAGACCACATGCGGGTACCACCGAGGGCTGGGCCCAGTACGGTATTGTGGATACCGATGATGGCTTTCAGACCAGTTTCTTTGTCATGACAGAAAACAACTTTCTCGTGGTCGTGTTCTGATATTTGATCAAAGACTGATTTGTCTTTTTTCAGTTCAACTTCTTTTAATTCCACCATTTATAGTTTTGATTAGGGGTTGTTCTATCTTTGCGAAGGTGAGGCTGAAAGCACCCTCCCCTTTTCGCGCTGCAAAATTAAATCTTTTTTTGGTTATTTCAATTTGTACGCGCTAACTCTACGTAAAAGCGCTAAGGCTTCAAGTTCTGACTGTGAAATCGTTACGATATTTAAATAAATACCTTCTCAAGTATAAATACAGGCTCTTGCTGGGCCTGCTTTTTACCATTATCTCTAACTTCTTCCAGATACTGCCGGCTCAGGTGGTACGCCATGCTTTTAACCTTATTAAAGAAGGCATTAACCTGCATGGCCTGTACATGGGCATGGAGCAGCAGGAGGTGGTATATGATGTTTTCGCGAACAGTATTCTGGTGTACGGGGTCATTATTCTGGTAATGGCGCTACTGCGTGGCATCTTCTTGTTTTTTGTGAGGCAGACTATTATTGTAATGAGCCGCCTGATCGAAAACGACCTTAAGAACGCCATCTACGAGCATTACCAAAGCCTGCCGCTCAGCTTCTACCGCAAAAACAACACAGGCGATTTGATGGCGCGTATTTCTGAGGATGTGAGCCGGGTGCGCATGTATGTGGGGCCAGCCATTATGTATGGCATGAACCTGGTGGTGCTGTTCCTGATGGTGATCCCGTACATGCTGTCTGTAAACGTGAAGCTGACGCTCTATACGTTGATTCCGCTACCTATACTTGCCATCAGCATTTATTACGTCAACAACATCATTCAGCGTAAGTCCGATGAGATACAAAGGAGCCTTTCCGGCATCACTACGTTTGTGCAGGAGGCTTTCTCTGGTATAAGGGTGCTAAAATCTTTTGTGCGCGAAGATGATTCGCACAACAACTTTACCACCGCCAGCAATACCTACCGGGATAAATCACTGGAGCTGAACTTTGTAAACTCGCTGTTCTTTCCGCTGGTGCTGTTTCTGGTTGGTCTTAGCACAATTATCACGGTGTACATCGGTGGCCAAGAGGTAATCAATGGCAGCATCACCACAGGTAACATTGCAGAGTTTATCATTTATGTAAACATGCTTACCTGGCCGGTTACCTCGCTTGGCTGGACAGCCAGCCTCGTGCAGCGTGCTGCTGCCTCGCAAGAGCGCATCAACGAGTTCATGAACACCAAGAATGATATTGTTTCCCGTGAAAACATCAACAAGCCGATACAAGGTGATGTTATATTCGAGAATGTAGACTTCATTTACCCGGACACTAATATTCATGCGCTAAAGGGCGTGTCTTTCTCCATCAAGCATGGCGAAACACTGGCTGTGATCGGTAACACCGGCTCCGGCAAAAGCACGATTGCTACCATGCTGCCGCGCATGTATGATGCCTCCAGCGGCCGTGTGCTGATTGATGGCATTGATGTGCGCAACTACAACATCGAAAGTCTGCGCAGCCAGATTGGCTATGTACCACAGGACGTGTTCCTGTTCTCTGATTCTATCCGCAACAACATCGGCTTTGGTTTGCCAAGTATAACTGAGGAGCAAATGGTGCAGTCTACCAAAGACGCCGATGTGTACGAAAACATCATGCGCTTCCCGGAAAAGTTTGACACGAAGCTCGGCGAGCGCGGCATTACCCTCTCAGGCGGACAGAAACAGCGGGTTTCTATTGCGCGGGCATTAGTGCGCGAGCCAAGTATACTTATCCTGGATGATTCGCTCTCGGCGGTTGACACGAAAACGGAGAATGCTATACTTAATAGCCTGCGCCGTATCATGAAAAACCGCACCAGCATCATCATCTCACACAGGGTATCGTCGGTGAAGCTGGCAGACCGGATTTTGGTGATGGAAGACGGAGAGATTATACAGCACGGCACACACGAAGAGCTCATCAGCCAGGAAGGCTTGTATAAGCAACTGTATGAGCGCCAATTGCAACAGGAAGACACAGAATAGTCTTGCCAAGATTTATGCGCCGTTTGCCCTTTATAAGCCTACATAGGCATGGCAAAAGCAGATTGTGGGATTTTTTTAGTGCAGATTCTGTTATGCTTACGTATAGCAATCTTACTATACCCTTAAAACCACTAAATTAACTTTCTGCGTATGGCTATCGACTTACAACAAATCAGCAAACGGTTCAGATTTTATACGAACATCAAGGAGTTGGAAATGAACGATCTGAAGTCTGTTACCGGCAGCGACGAGGAAACTCTTAACTGCATATTAAATGGCTGTAACATGCCGATGGATGAGTTAGTGGCTGTTATCAAGAACTTCCATGACCTGAACACACAGTGGCTTATTTATGGCGAAGGCAGCATGTTTAAACCGATGGATGAAGACGGTAACTGCCAGGAAGGGATGAAAGGGAGCTTGAAGAAAGATAAGGCTGCTTACCTAAAGCAGATGCAGAATATGCTGATTGAACTAGATGCGGCCGAAGTAGCCAAAGGCCACAAGCCTGACGTAGATGCCCTGAAAGCTAAACTAGATGAATACAAGGCGACACATTAAGTGTCGCTTTTTTTATGCCGATGCCGCAATGCCGTTTAAAATCAGGTTGATGGTATACAGCACATCCCGCTCGATCTTCTCGAAATCGATGAAGGGCAACTGGTGGAAATCAGCGCGCTGAAACTCCTCAAACTGAATCAGGTCTTTGACCACCATCATAGAATAACCTACCCGCTCAGCCTCACAAGGTATAAACACCTCTTTCGTGATTCCCTCTTTGATCACGGCAGCGTAGTAATTTGCCTCCTTGCCCCTTGACTCACGGAAGAGCTCCTGGAACATAGCGCGTGTCTCGATCAGAACTTTGATAGAAATGGTGTGCTCCGAAACAATCTCCTGGTAATAGCGCAACGAAGACTGGATATAGAGCAGCAGACGCTTGTGCGGGTTTGGCTCGTGCTCGGCTAGTTGCTTGATATGCGAAAGGCGGGCCTTCCACTCCTGTGAGAAAGCCTCTATATACAGCAGCTCTTTGCTTTTGTAATAATAGTATAGCGAAGGCTTTTTCATGCCAATAGCCGCAGCAATGTCGTCGAGGGTGGCTTTACTGTAGCCTAACCTGCCGAACACATTCTTTGCTGCCTCCAGGATCAGCTCCTTTTTTGCCTCTGCTTTCTTGCCCAAAATACTGTAGCTATCGTGATGGGGGCTGGTAGTGCGCCTCTCCTTCTCCCAAAGATATAGTATAAATCTATACTTGCAAGTATACGGCTATTGCTTTACCGGCACTTCCAGTACGCCTTGGTCATCGGCAGGAAACCATTCTACATAAAACTCTTCCAGCTTCAGGTTTTGCTCCTTGGCATAATCGAAAACAGCCGCGTATAACTTACCTGGCGCCATCGCTACACTTGCATTTACCTCGGCATGCACCACTTTACGACCACCCGGCACAGCCCGCAAGGTATAGCCTTCTGGTAGTTTTGCAGTAGAATCAGGAATAATAACACCGATAAAAGCCCGGATGCTATCGCCGCTTTTATCTGGATCGTTGTAGTAGATATTGGCTAGCGTGCCTTGCAGCTCGTTCTGCTCCAGTAACTGTGCCGCCCGCTGAAAAGCCTTACCCATGGCCTCATCCTCCACAGAGCCTTCGAAAGGCTGGCCTGCCACATACATAGGCTTAGAAGTTGCAACCGTTACCGCTGGTGTTGTAAAGCCACCAATATACGTGTAAAACACCAGTAGTAGAATGGCAAAGCCAGCCATCACGTAGAGTAGTTTTTTCATAAGTCGATCATGTTCTTGTACTGCATCTGGTGCAGCTGTGCATAGTAACCGTTTTGCTGCAACAGTTCTTCGTGGTTGCCCATCTCCTTCAGTTCGCCACGGTCCAGCACGATAATTTTATCTGCCTTCTGAATGGTGCTGAGGCGGTGTGCTATGACAATAGAAGTACGGCCCTGCATCAGTTGCTCTATCGCATATTGAATCAGCTCTTCAGTTTCAGAATCCACGCTGGAGGTTGCTTCGTCCAGAATGATGATCTCTGGGTTGTATACCATAGCCCGTACGAACGAAATAAGCTGGCGCTGCCCAACTGAGAGTGTTGCCCCACGCTCCATTACATGGTAGTCCAAGCCACCCGGCAAGCGTTCAATAAATCTTCGCGCCCCCACTAAGTCGGCTGCTTCCCATATCTGCTCCTCCGTAATGCTCTTATTACCAAGTGTGATGTTATCGGCTATACTTCCGGAGAAAAGGAACACATCCTGCAGCACCACCCCAATGTGGTGGCGCAACACGCTCAGATCATACTCCTGCAAGTCATGGCCATCAACTATAATATGCCCTTTGTTGATTTCGTAGAAGCGGTTGAGCAGGTTAATGACTGAGGTTTTTCCGGCCCCTGTAGCTCCTACAAAAGCCACAGACTGGCCAGCCTTCACATCAAACGAAATATCACGCAGCACCCAGTCCTCTTCTTTATAGGCAAACCAGACATTCTCGAAGCGCACGCTCCCTTTTATTTTCTCGGGAGCATAGCTACCGTTGTCGGCAATCATTTCTTTGCTATCGAGCAGGCGCATCAGGCGCTCTGTACTCACCACACCTAGCTGCAGCGTGTTAAAGCGGTCAGCAATCTGCCGTATCGGACGGAAGAACATCTGGATGTACATGATGAAAGCCATCAGCGTACCCAAAGACGTTTCGTCCTCTACCACACCGTAGGCACCGTACCACACCAGCAGGCCTAAGCCCGCCGCACCAATTATCTCGGCAATCGGAAAATATACAGAGTAGTATAGCACAGACCGGATGTTAGCGCGGGT
Source organism: Pontibacter rugosus (assembly GCF_042678745.1). Classification (NCBI taxonomy): domain Bacteria; kingdom Pseudomonadati; phylum Bacteroidota; class Cytophagia; order Cytophagales; family Hymenobacteraceae; genus Pontibacter; species Pontibacter rugosus. Next base: position 17,991 of record NZ_JBHTLD010000080.1, read on the forward strand.
ATGTTCTTTGTTGATCTCTTTGAACTTGTCCATCTCGCGCTTCTCGTTGTTGAAGATCTGCACGATGCTCATACCTGTAATATGCTCCTGCACAAAAGAATTCAGCCGCGCCACCGCCGTACGTACCTCCTGAAAAGTGTTTTTGATCTTCTCTTTGAAGATGTAGGTACTGATGATCATGAGCGGGAACGTGGAAAGGCTCACCAAAGCCAGCTCCCAGTCAATGTAAAACATGAAGCCAAGTATGAATACCAGCTGCAAAATATCGCCGATCATAGCCGCCAATCCCTCGCTAAACACATCAGAAAGGGTTTCCACGTCAGATACGTTACGGGTAACCAATGTACCTATTGGTGTTCTGTCAAAGAACTTCAGGCGCAGGTCCAGGATATGGCGATAGAGTTTGATGCGGATATCGCGCACGACGTTCTGCCCCAGCCAACCCGCAAAGTACGTATGCAGGTACTGTACAATGGCATGCACCACCAACAGCACGCCCAATATCACGAACATGCGGTTCAGCCCCTCCCAGTCGTTGTTCAGAATCTCGTGGTCTACGGTATACTGAATCAGGAACGGCCGCAACGCTGCCAATACCGCCGAGGCAAAAGTGAGGAATATGATAAAGTAAAACGTCTTGATGTAAGGCTGCACGAAGGTAAACAGCCGCTTCAGCACGTCAGAATCAAATACTTTACCTGAGTTTTTAGGTCTATCTTCCAAAAGCTTGTTTCTACTTAATTAGGTTTTACGATGAACGCCGTTTCACACAGTTTCTTCTTTACGTGCGCCTATGTTTAACCGATTGTAAAGTTAATGGTTTTGAATCAGGATTTTCAGGATTTGAAGATGAAGTAAGGGTTATACTTTTGTTAGCTCTTGCTGCGCGAGTTTTTAACTCAACTGACTTATGAAGCCATACTTGCATAAGTACTAGCTGTACTTGATACAGCTAATTATACTTGTTAAGCTGCTGGCGCTAGCTTGCAGCTAGTGCCTAGTATATGTAGAGCTTCCAGCTCTATTGGCTCGCAGAGCCAAGCCTGTACAGCTTTGGCCATACTTCCATTGCCTCTGTTTTCTGCTTCCTCAAACAAGCTATCCTTTTTAGCTTCCGTTTATCCTCCAGTTCCCATATACCTAATGTTTCACCTATATCTTTGGAGCGCTCAAGCCCGCGAGGCCTCGTCCTGGGGGTAGGGGCCCTCGATAAGGGCATCGCGCTGCTTTCCTTTCCTGCCCTCGTGCCTCGGGCTGCCTCGCTCTCGCTCGTCACCGGAAACTCTCGAGGCGCTCAACCCAAGGACTGGGAACATTCAAATAGCAACCACCTTTACTTCTTGCGAATAAAGCTCTGTAGGGACAGGTCGTGACCTGTCCGCGCGATAATGTTAGAGGCTGTTTTAATTTCATTTGGATAATTTCTTAAGCATGATGTGTATCATGGTAATCTGTATCATTGTTTCGGCAGACTTCGTGGAGAGTTCATAGTCTTTGGAGAGCCTGCGGTACAGGTTGAACCATCCGAATGTCCTCTCCACGATCCAGCGCTTAGGCAAGGCAACGAATACCTTCTTATAGATTTTGTTGATGATCTCCAGCCTCCATCCCCACCTAGGGAAGGTGCTGCTCACCCACTCTCTCATGTTTGGCCCGCCATAGCCCTGGTCAGCGAAGAAGACCCTGAGCCTTGCGAAATCCGCTATTCTGGAGGCTATGCGCAAAAGCAGGTATCTGCCTCCCCGCCGCTCATCTATGTCGGCCCGGTGCACAATGACCATGATCATCAGCCCCAGCGTGTCCACCACCAGGTGCCGCTTGCGCCCCTTCACCCGCTTGGC
>NZ_JBHTLD010000081.1:0-19669 GCF_042678745.1 Pontibacter rugosus
GGTTAAGGCTACAAATATAATTTTTTATTATCTAACATCATCTTAAAACTGCCAGGTTGTGAGTTGCGCTTAAGATTTATCTCAAGCACCGCCAGCTAAATCTGAGATTTATTCAGTTCAACCACCCGCTACATAAAGCTGCTTTCTAACTATAAAGCGCTTCTGCTTCAGTAACAGTTCCAGTTTAACCACTAAACTAAGCTTTATTGTGCTGCTTGCGAAAAGACAATCTGCCTGTTTGCTTTAAGCCTTAAAACGGCAGATGGCAAAGCAGCTACTTCTTCCGGTCGGCAGTCATTACGCAGGTTACACTATATTAGTTATCATGAATACTACACAATGCCCCTGAGGTGCTTTGCTGAAAGATTTGGACTTGCACAATGGTTTACTTTTTGCCCAAGGGATGTGCATTTTAAGTTAAACGAGCAACTTGGCTACGCCATAAGAAGTATAAATCAGTATACATCACCCTTAGGTTATGAAACCAGACTGGCTTGATCGGAAGGAGTATCCTTTTAAATCAAATTATATAGCGCTTGATGCAGGCAAGATGCATTATATTGATGAAGGAGAAGGCACGCCTCTTGTTATGATACATGGCACGCCGGCATGGTCTTTCCTTTACCGGAACCTCATCAAGGTGCTGCGCAAAAAGTATCGTTGCATTGCAATGGATATGTTGGGATTCGGTTTGTCTGATAAGCCACAAGCCTGGAGTTATAAGCCACGGGCACATGCGGCTAACTTCGAGCAACTGATGGAGCACCTGCAACTAAAGGATGTTACGCTGCTTGTGCATGATTTTGGAACTCCCATTGGTATGGCCTATGCTATCCGGCATCCGGAAAACGTAAAGAACATTGTGATGCTTAACTCCTGGACCTGGTCCTTATCAAAGCATGAGACCTTTTCCAAAACGAGCAAGTACCTGGTTGGGCCTTTAGGTAAGTTTTTACATTCTAAATTAAATGTATCAGCCACTGATTTGATACATGATTTATTTGAAGAAGAGGGCAATATGCCTGAACTGATCAAAGAACACTATGTAAAAGCGCTGGGTAAACCAGAGGACCATGTTCGGAACCTGGCCTGTGCCCGTGAACTGATAGGCGTAACCAAATGGTACAATGAGCTTTGGCAGGAGCGAAAGATGATACAGCAAATACCAACACTTATACTTTGGGGAGAGCGGGATAAGCTAGTGCATATTGAAGCGCTGCAACGTTGGAAGAAATTCTTTCACGAATGCTACGTAATTCCATTTGAAGAAGGAGGTCACTTTTTACAGGAAGACAGCGCAGAAGAGATATCAAAGTATGTAGACAACTTCGTACAGGAAGAACAGAAAAAGCGAGAGCCTGTACACGAATAATTAATATAAGTATAATGAAAACAGACAAACTAATGAGCAAACCTGATTTAAAGCAACCAAACAACCACATGAATGCTATGAGAATACCAAGAATTACACCGGTGCCAGAATGGCCACAAGAAGCACCCTTAAATGAGTCGCACTTAAACCTGATGCAGTCCTGGCTAAACCTGCGGGGCATGGACAATAACCTGGCTCAGGTGCAACAGGCAAAAAATAAGAAGAAAGCTTAGAAGTATATGATAAAACCAGAGCATATCATCTTTTAAAGAGAACAGGCGCAGCTAATAATTACTGCGCCTGTTCTCTTTAAAAGATCTTACCCGGATTAAGTATGCCTCTCGGATCAAATAATTCTTTGATTCCCCGCATCAGCCGAAGTTGCACCTCATTTAAGGCAATACCAATATATGGCTTCTGCACCAGGCCAATACCATGCTCACCAGAAATAGTACCTCCTAAACTTACGCAAAGCTGGAAAATCTCTTTTATACCCTCCGGTAGTTTGGTGTTCCAATCCTCATCACTCATATCCGCCTTCACAATATTCACGTGCAGGTTACCATCGCCAGCGTGGCCGTAGCAAACCGATTTAAAGTTATACCTGGCTCCTATTTCTTTCACTCCTTTCAAAAGCTTTGGCAATTCGGCTCTTGGCACCACTGTATCTTCTTCTTTATAGATTGAGTTCCCTTTTACTGCGTGTGGCACATTTCTGCGCAGCATCCAGAGCTCAGCTTTTTGCTTTTCGTTATCAGCCACCAGTATCTCGCCTACATCAAAGGCTTCCAGTACCTCATATACACGCTCAGCATCTTTAAAGAGCAGCTCCATATCGTTGCCATCAAGTTCAATCAGCAGGTGCGCCAGTTCGTCTGCTGGTCTATCTATGTCAAAGCCAAGGTAGCGGTCAGCCCACTCTATCGCCTCGCGCTCCATAAATTCCAGGGCAGAGGGCACAATACCTGCCACAAAGATCTTAGATACGGCTTCGCAAGCTTCTTCTTCTTTGCGGAAAGGCACCAGCATGACCAGGTTCTGGGTAGGGAAAGGAATTAGCTTAAATACGATTTGGGTAATTATACCCAATGTGCCCTCGCTACCAATCATCAATTGCGTAAGGTTATAGCCTGTTGCATTTTTCAACACATTGGCACCTGTCCAGGTAATTTCCCCTGAAGGCAGTACTACCTCCACGTTTAATACATAATCTTTGGTGACGCCATATTTTACAGCTCTTGGTCCGCCGCTGGACTCGCTCAAGTTGCCACCGAGAAAGCAGCTGCCACGGCTGGACGGGTCTGGCGGGTAGAATAGTCCTTGCGCTATAACAGCCTCCTGAAAAACCTGCGTGATAACGCCAGGTTCAACGGTAGCCTGCAGGTTACGCTCATCTATATCAATAATTTTGTTTAATCGCTCGGTAGAGAGTATAACTCCTTTATGTATCGCCAGCGCACCACCACTTAAACCTGTACCTGCACCGCGCGGCGTTACCGGAATCATATTTTCGTAGCAGTACTGCATAATACGACTGATCTCAGAAGCGTTAGCAGGTTTAAGCACTACCTCCGGCTCGTAGCGTAGATCTTCGGTTTCGTCGTGGGTGTAGCGCATCATATCCTCAGCAGCGGCAGGCAGTACTATGTACTCCTGGCCAACAATGGAGGCAAAGGCTTCTATAGCTTCGGGGGTGATTGAGTTAAATTTCATTTTTATATAGGTATGCTAATCCTTAAATTAGCCAGTAATTATAATTTGTTTTACCTTAATTGCTAAAATACGCTTTGAAATCACTTTTTACTACTTCTGCCCTTTTTATCTTTATGGTCGTGCTGTTGGCCTCCTGCCAGTCGTCTCAGCCAGTGTTTAGCAAACGAGGCGAAGAATACAGGTCAGCCCGTGAAATTGCCGCAGAAAAACGTGCAGCACGCCGGTCAGGCACACGTACCGACAGAAGCATTGCCACTAATTCTAAAGACCGCACCAGCCGCACCCGTAGCCACCGTAATTTAGATAAGGATGTAGCTGCTGTTATAAAAGCCGCCAGGTCGTATACCGGAGTTCCTTATAGATGGGGAGGCACAACGCGTATAGGGATGGATTGCTCCGGCCTCCTTTGCACCTCGTTCCAAAGTATAGACGTAACTCTTCCCCGCACTTCTGAAGAACAAAGCAAGTATGGCAGAGATGTTAAAACAAAAGACCTGAAAGAAGGGGATCTGGTTTTCTTCGGCTCCAGCAAGCGTAATATTACGCATGTAGGCATGGTAACAGAGGTTATTAGCCGAGACGAGGTGCGATTTATTCATGCATCTACATCACTAGGGGTGATTGAAAACAACCTGTATGCAGAGCATTATCAGAAAATATTTGTGAAAGCGGTCAGGCCGCCCGTTTTTTAAAAGTAAGGCTCAAGCAGCTACATACATAAAAGATCATTTTTAGTAGAATCCTCAATGCACAGGCCCTGTAGCTCTAAGATTAGCGACAGGGCCTGTGTGTTTTATACCGACTTATAACATTGAAGTTTAACCACAAAATTTGATAACAAAAGTTAAATCTTTTAACACAGAATTAACAATAATGTTATGATAAATACTGATGACAAGCTTACCTTTGCGTGAAAATCAATCAACTCCTTATTTATTTATGAAAAATTTCTATCGTAAACTGTGCCTCCTTCTGGCATTGGTACTTACCGTACAGCTTAGCTGGGCACAAGGCTCTACTACTGCTGCTATTAACGGTTCAGTCCAAGATGAGAGTGGAACAGCACTGCCTGGAGCTACAGTTATTGCTGTACACCAGCCAACAAACACTCAATATGTAGCACCAACTAATGGAGAAGGTCGCTATAACTTTCAAAACATGCGTGTTGGTGGCCCTTACACTGTAACAGTAAAGTATGTTGGCTACCAAGATAAGGTAGCAAACAATATCAACCTTACGCTTGGCCAAACTCAAACACTCAATTTTGATCTTAGTCCGAGCAGCCAAACATTAAGCGAAGTTCAGGTTGTAAGCAACAGAGACAATGTTATTAACACAGAAAGAACAGGTGCAGCTACAACTGTAAGTACTGAACAAATCACAGCCTTACCAACTGTTGCACGTGGATTCAATGACTTTGTTCGCTTAACGCCACAAGCTGATATCAAAGGCACATCAATCTCTATTGCAGGTATCAACAACAGATTCAACCAAGTGACCATTGATGGTGCTGTAAGTAACGATGTTTTCGGCCTTTCAGGTACAGGTACGAACGGCGGTAGCACTGGTACTTCGCCAATTTCTCTTGATGCTATTGAGCAGTTTAACGTACAGATAGCTCCTTATGATGTCCGTTTAGGTGGCTTTGCCGGTGGTGGTATCTCAGCTGTTACACGCTCGGGTACAAATGAATTTAGTGGTTCAGCTTACTATTACTTCCGAAATGAGGACTTAGCTGGTAAAACTCCTGGAGCATTGCTAAAAGAAGGAGAAGAGGCTCAAAAATTCGCTGATTTTACTGACAAACAATATGGTGTACGTATTGGAGGTCCTATCTTGAAGGATAAATTGTTCTTCTTTATTAATGCAGAGAAAACTGAGCGTGTTAGCCCTTTAAGCTTTGCACCGGGTCAGGCTGGCTCTAATCTCGCGGTTGCAGAACTGGAAGCAATTGCGGCACGTGCATCTGAACTAGGTTATAACCCTGGAGGCTTTGGTACTCAGGAAGAAACAAATAACTCTGAGAAGTTTTTTGGTAGAATAGATTGGAATGTATCTGACAAACATAAACTTACTGCCAGATATAGCTATACTTATGGCGATGCAATTCAACTGTCTAGATCTCAAAATTCAGTTACTTTCACGAATGGTGCTGTACTTAGAGAAAGTACAACCCAATCAGGTGTAGTTGAATTTAACAGCAGATTCTCAAATAGTATCTCAAACAATTTCGTAGCTGGCTTCACCACTGTAAGAGAACCTAGAACTACTCCTGGTGCACCGTTCCCAAGAGTTTCTATTCAATTAGATGATCGAAGAACAGTTAGCTTAGGTGCTGAAGCATTCTCTACAGTAAACCAATTAGATCAGGATGTTTATACTTTAACTGATAACTTAAACATCTTTGCTGGTAACCACACCTTCACATTAGGTACTCACAACGAATTCTATAGCATCTACAATGCTTTCATTGGTCAAGCATTTGGTGACTATACTTTTAAACAGTCCGTACCTACTGATATAAATCCAGCCACAGGAGTTCCTTACACAGCTATAGAAAACTGGGAAAGAGGCTTAGCAACTAACTTTACTTATCAGTACAGCAAAACATCTAATCCTAGAGAGGGTGCTAAGTTCAAGGCAATGCAGCTGGGCTTCTATGCTCAGGATGAATATCAGATGACTGAAAACCTGAAGATTACAGGTGGTATCCGTTTAGACATACCACTATATCTTGATGAGCCATTGGAAAACACCGACTTCAATAATTCAGTTTTGGCAAAGCAGTATAATGTTAAAACAAACAGTATGCCTAAACCAGCATTAATGTGGTCACCTCGTGTAGGATTTAACTGGGATGTTAGAGGAGACAGAGCAACACAACTAAGAGGAGGAGCAGGCATCTTCACATCAAGGTTCCCGTTTGTTTGGGCTGGTGGCGCGTTCACCCAATCAGGTGTACTATTAGATAGGAATGCAGTAGGTAATGGCACAGCTGCAACAGTTGATTTCGAAGCTGATCCGTTGAACCAACCAAAAAGAGCACAGGCAACAGGCCCAGGGGGTAACATTACAGTACTTGACGAAAACTTTGAATTACCTCAAATTGCAAGAGTAAACATAGGTATCGACCAACAGTTACCTTGGGGTATAGTTGGTACGGCAGACTTTATGTACTCTAAAAACCTGAATGCCTTTAGATTTAGTAACCTTAACCTTGTTGATCCATCTGCTACACTTGCAGGTGCAGACAATAGATTGCTTTATCCCTCTGCCTCAGGCGCAAAGAAGAGATTAAGTCAGTATCAAGAAGTTATTTATATTGACAATGTAGATAAAGGTTATGCATGGACTGCTTCTGCACAGCTACAGAAAACATTTGATAATGGGTTCTTTGGCTCAATAGCTTACTCTTATACAAAGTCTAAAGACTTATTTGCTGGCACTTCTTCTCAGAACCAGTCAAACTACTACAGAGTACCAACCGTTAATGGCTCAAATAACTTAGAAATTGGTAACTCCCCTTTCAATGTAGGCAGCAGAATTGTAGGTGCAGTTTCATATAGAAAAGAATACTTAAATCACCTAGGTACACAGATTTCTGTATTCTATACAGGACAGTCAGGCACTCCATTCTCATATGTAGTTAACGGTGACCTTTCCAGATCATCTTATAACAACAATGAAAACTACAGCCTACTTTACATTCCTAGAGATGCTAATGAAATTACTTTCGCAGGCACACCTGCTGAACAAGCTACTCAGTGGACTCAATTTAATGAATTTATTGAATCTCAGGAGTACTTAAGAGAACGTAGAGGTCAGTATGCAGAGCGTAACGGAGCTAGAACTCCTTTCACTCATCAGTTCGATGTTAAAATTGTTCAGGACATCTTCACCAATGTTGCTGGCAAACGCAACACGCTACAACTTTCTCTGGATGTACTAAATGTTGGGAACTTGATAAACAAAGATTGGGGTAACCGTTATGCATATGGCAACTCATACTTTGACAACACATTCAGAACCATTCGTTTGGCAGAGATCACAGCTAATAACGTACCTGTTTATAATTTTACACCAGTTAGCAATAACCAACCTTATACATTATCTGATGAGCCTATCGGTGGCTCAAGATGGGTTGGCCAACTTGGTATCCGCTATATATTCAACTAAGAAGAATAGCATCATACTCATAATAAAAGGGGCAGCAAAAGCTGCCCCTTTTTCTTTTGCACAAAAACGAACAAGATATTTTGTATCTAAAATAATTCTCCTATTTTTGTGACCACAAAGGGGGATTAGCTCAGCTGGCTAGAGCGCCTGCCTTGCACGCAGGAGGTCAACGGTTCGACTCCGTTATTCTCCACATATAAAAAGCACTTACTGCTAAAGCGGTAAGTGCTTTTTTGTTTTACTACAAATAGCTTTCAAAATGATCAGTGAGCTACTAGATAGGAAAGTATTTCTTAACATAGTCTCTACAGCAGAAAAGCTAACCAGATTTCTCCAGTTAGCTTTCATCCTTCTCACTAAACACGAATATATTTTTTTAACTCTTGCTTAAGCCACTGTGTTGCTTCCCTCAAGATCAAACAGCACCTTCAGGCTTTCTGACAGGTTCTCAGGTTCTCCGCGTTGGCAGGCAGCTTTTAGTTCCATGGCGGGTAGCTTGATAATCTTGTTCAGCATACGCTGTGTAATCGTTTCGATTAACTTTGTTTCTTCTGCGCTTAGCTTTTTCACATAACGCGCCAGTTCCTGCTGCCTGATTTGTTCCAGGTGGTTTTTAAACTGCTGTATAACCGGCGAAAACGCCATCTCGCTCTCCCAGCTTCTGAACTCAGATACAGCTTCTGCTATGATCTGCTCTACTGCCGGGATAGCAGCTAAACGCAAGGTTAACGCTTCCGTGGTGCGATTCTTCACTTCATCAATGTTGTAAACAGAGAACCCTGGCAATTGCCCTATATGCACATCTATACTTCTCGGCATCGAAAGGTCCAGGAATATTTTAGCTTGTTGCTGTACCGCAAGCTGCTGCACATTGTCTTTTGAAATAAAGAAACAGTCGCCGGGCACGCTACAGATCACCACATCTGTCTCCTCTATCTCCTGCCACACGTTTTCCCAATAGGTAGCTGTGGCACCTACACGTTCGGCCAGTTCTACTGCTTTGCGATGTGTTCTGTTTGCTATAGTAAGGTGCTGGATGCGCGACTTCTTAAAGTTAAGGCATACATCGCGGCCAATATCCCCTACTCCTATTAAAAGCACACGTGGGTTTTCTATCGTAGCAGTTAATTCCTCCACCATCTCAACAGTGGCATAAGACACTGAGGCAGCGCCATCACGGAAGTTTGTGTTGTTAACAGCTTGTTTGTTTGCATTAAAAACAGTGTGCAGCAAGCGGTGCAGGAAAGGCCCTATCGTATCAGCTTCAATGGCCCACTGGTAGGCGTTCTTCACCTGGTTCATTATCTGCACATCGCCCACCACCTGCGACTCCAGCCCTAAAGCTACCCTGAACAGGTGCGTCATGGCGGCTTCGTGGTTATTGATAGACTCAAAGTATGGCAGTATGCCTTTAGTGGCAATAAACCCTTTCTCCAGTGCAATCAGCTTCACAAGTTCGTTCGTGTGATCTACTTCAGAAGTATAGTATACCTCTGTGCGGTTGCAGGTAGAAAGCACCAGCACCTCTGAACAGGCGGTGAACTCCTTCACCTTATCCAATAAGTTACGACACCCGATCTCATTTAAAGCAACAGCTTCACGAATAGCGATAGGAGCATTCTTATAAGATAGTGTCAGTACGTTGAACTTGCTTTGCATTTTTATCTCTGAGTTTACTTCGATGCAAAGTTCAGCATATCAATAAAGCAAAAAGATGATGTTCGTCAGTTTAGAAAGTGATTCTGCTCAAACAAAAACAGCTGGCTCATTTGAACCAGCTGCTGCACTTGTAAGGCTATACCTCTGATAGCAATGATAGCTTATAAGTAGATTACTTTAATTGCGCATCTTACGAAGCTTTTCTATATCAATGATCGTAATTTTGCTGCCCTGGCTCTTGATAAGGTTTTCGTCTTTAAAATCAGCTAGGGTACGGATTACAGTTTCTTTGGAAGCTCCCACTATACTTGCCAAATCTTCCCTTGAGATAGAAACCTGTGACTCCTGTGTCTGCGCGTTTTCAGCGTATTGTTTCTCCACGAACAGCAGTGCCTCCGCTACTCTTTTCCTAACGGAGTTATAGGCCAGTTTCAGCAGCCTGTCCTCGCGCTCGGCCAGGTTATCAGACAGTATTTTGATAAACTGATTTGCCACCAGGCGGTTGTTGTGCAGGAGCAGAAAGAAATCGTCTTTCGAGATCACATAAACCTCTGCATCTTCCATTACTACCGCCGACTCACGGTAAGCTTTATCTTCAATCAGGTCGAGGTAGCCAATAAAATCACCGTCCTTATACAGGTTGGTAATATACTCGCGGCCATCTTCATTCGATTTATAAGTTTTTACTTTACCCTTGTTCAGAAAGTATAATGCATTCGGGTGATTGCCTTCTAAAAAGAGCGTTTGCTTGCGTTTAAAATGCTGTAGTTTCTGCTTGTCTGATGTCAGCTTTTCCAGGTTTTCCTGTCCTTTGGCTTCCTGCAGAAAATCGTTAAGACCATCAGCGTTTTTCTGAAAACCTGATTTCAGGTTTTCGTTCTTCTTCAGGCGCATCTCCACCGCATCCAGCAATTCCAGGTCATCGAATGGCTTGATCAGGTAATCATCGGCACCCAGGTTCATGCCTTTGCGAAAGTCTTCTTTCTCTGATTTTGCGGTAAGAAAGATAAACGGAATACTGGCTGTTGCTGTGTTACCACTCAGCATGCGCAAAACGCCATAGCCATCCAGCTGCGGCATCATGATATCGCAAATAATCAAGTCTGGAACTTCGCGTTTTGCCAGGTCTACGCCTACTTTACCGTTTTCGGCCTCCAGTATTTCGTAATTGGCCAGCGTAAGAATTTCAGCTATGTTCTCACGTATCTCGAAATTATCTTCTATCAGCAATATCTTTTTCATGGTGCTATGTTTGCGGAAGTGTTACAATAAAGGTAGTTCCTTTGTCTAATTCACTTTGGTAATCCAGTGCGCCCCCCATTATGTCTACGTATCTTTTTACTATGTTCAGCCCAAGGCCGGTACCTTGAATATTCGTCACGTTTTGGGCTCGGAAAAACGGTGTAAACAGGTGTGCTTTGTCGGCCTCCGGAATACCTATACCCTGGTCTTCAACTACTATTTTCAGGGTATCGCTGGCTATACTTGTTGTAAAGTTAATTTCCTTATGCTCTGAAGAGTACTTACTGGCATTAGACAGCAGGTTAAACAGCACGTTCTTGAGCAGCTGCTTGTCCAGCACAGCAATCTTATCATCGCTCTGGTGCTGGTACATTATTTTCTGCCCTAGTTTTAGCACACCTTGTGCTTCATCTGCTACCTCGGCTGCAAAAGCCTCCAGATCAAAGGTGGAGGGTACATTGTAAATCTTCCCTTCTTCAATGCGGCTAATGGATAGGAAATCGTTCAGTATACTTGTCAGGTTACTTACCGCCGACTTTATCCGGTCCACATGCTTGATGCGTTTGTCGTCGTCTTCGGTGGTTTTATACTTCGAGATAAGCGAAGCCGACGACAGCACCGTACTCAGCGGCGTCCTAAACTCATGCGAGGCTATAGTCACAAACCTTGATTTTAGCTCATGTAGCTCCTTTTCCTTCTGCAGTGCTTTGCGCACCTCCTGCTCGGCCTCGTAGAGGCTTCTGTTGGTTTGCTCTAACTTTTTAATGGCTGTACCTAGTTCCTGTGTCCGCTCCTTCACACGCTGCTCCAGCTCAGAGTTTAAGCGCTGAATTACGGCCAGACTTTTGGCATGCTCTATACTATAGCGGATAGATCGCTCCAGCTCATTCGGGCTGATGGTACCTTTCACCAGGTAATCCATGGCACCGGCACGCATGGCTTTCTCATCTGTTTCACGGTCGCTCTGGCCGGTAAGCAGTATAAAAGGCATGGTATAACTTTGCTTGATAGCCTCTTTTATCAACTCCAGACCATCATGGGCTCCCAACCGATAATCCACCAGATAAATGTCGTGCCGGCGTTGGGCAATTATCTCCAGGGCTTCATTAAAAGAGCTTGTCCAGTCGAGCACGTAGTTGCGCCCCGGTATATCCTCTATAATATCACGGGTGATGATGTAATCGTCTTCGTCGTCATCTACCAGCAGTATGTGCGTTTTATTCGACATGCTTTGGGTGGTAAGGCTACAGCTTTGGCAGTTCAACTATTTCAAACCAGTACTTGCTCAGGGTCTTCATCACATCCACCAACGAAGAAAATGTAACAGGTTTGGTGATAAAGGAGCTAACGCCCAGGTCATAGGTGCGAAGTATGTCTTCCTCCGCCTTAGACGTAGTTAGCACCACCACCGGAATCAGGCGCAGCCGGTCATCTGATTTTATTTCCTTTAGCGCCTCACGCCCGTCTTTTTTTGGCATGTTCAGGTCCAGCAAGATAAGCCCCGGCGTTGGGTAGGTATGTAGGTCGGCGTACTTGCCCCGGTGGTGCAGGTAGTCCATCAATTCTTCCCCGTTCTCTACAAAATGGATATTGTTTTTCAGACGGCTTTCTTCCAGCGCATCCTTCACCAGCATGCGGTCCTCTGCATCGTCGTCGGCAATAAGTATAATGATCGATCTTTTATCTGACATGATATGGCTATTGTTCTTCTTCTTCAGGATGTTTTAAGGCTAAGGTAATGATAAAGCGGGTACCAATCCCTAACTGGCTTTTAGCCGTAATGTCGCCTCCATGACGGATGGCAATTTTACGGCAAACGGCCAGGCCAATGCCCGAGCCTTCGTACCGTTGCCCTTCCAGGCGCTGAAAAATATTGAAGATCCGGTCCAGGTACTTTTCATCAAAGCCTATGCCGTTATCCTCTATATAAATCTCCGTTACCTCATCGCCTGGTGTAGCTGTAAGGTGTGCCTTGCGCTGCAGGTTCTTAGCATAAATATTGATGATCGGCGTTTCGTTTTCTTTCCGGAACTTGATGGCATTGCTGAGCAGGTTCTGGAAAAGCTGGCGCATCTGCGTCGGCTCCGCCTCTATTTCAGGGAGCGGAGAACGTATGATTTCTGCACTTGTTTTTTCAATGGAAACTTCCAGATCAGATATTACCTCTGTCAGAATATCATCCAGCTTTACTTTTACAAAAGGTTTTGATTTGGTGGTGACCCTGGAGAAGTTGAGCAGGTCGTTTATCAGGTTCTGCATGCGCGAAGCTGCATTTAGCATCCGGTCTACATAATCTTTGCCTTGCTCGCTCAGGTTATCATACTCTTTGGTCAGCAAGCGGTCTCCGAAGGCTTGTATCTTGCGCAGTGGCTCCTGCAAATCATGCGAGGAAACATAGGCAAAGTCCTGCAACTCCCGGTTGCTTCGCTCCAGTTCGGCAGCATAACGGCGCAAGCGCTCTTCCGTTATCTTCTGTCTGGTGATGTCGTGTACAAAGCCAGTATATACTTTACGATCGGCCAGCTGCACCTCGCTTATACTTAAGTAAAACGGAAAAACGGTGCCGTCTTTGCGCTTGCCTGTTACCTCACGGCCAATGCCGATAATGCGCTTCTCCCCTGTTTCGTGGTAATGATGCATGTAGCCGTTGTGCTGGCTACGGTCCGGCTCCGGCATCAGTATATTTATACTTTTGCCCAGCAGCTCTTCTGCATCATAGCCAAAAAGCCTGGCCGCAGAAGGGTTTACCATTTCTATTGCACCCCGAGTATCAATGGTGATGATACCGTCTACAGCAGCCTGTATGATAGAGTTGATCTTGTTCTCGCTTTCGCGCAAGGCCGCCTCCGTTTTTTTAAGCTCACTTATATCATGCACAATCCCAGTGAAAATGAGCTTATCCTGCAGCCTTACCTCACTTATACTTAGCATAAACGGGAAAACTGAACCGTCTTTCTTCAGGCCTAAAACCTCTCGCCCTTTACCGATTATCTGTGCTTCTCCGGTGCGGTAATAATTTTGGATGTATTGGTCGTGCTGGCTATGGTCTGGCTCTGGCATCAGCACTTTTATGTTTTGGCCGATAATCTCTTCCGGAACGTAACCAAAAATACGAGCTGCGGCAGGATTCATGGTTTCTACAATACCCTTGCTATCGATGGTAATGATCCCGTCGATGGCTCCATCTATAATGGCTTTCAGCCTTGTACTGTTATCAAGGCTATGCTCGTAATGGTTTGATGTTTCTTCCAAGGCGTCAATGTTTTCTTAAAAATACTTTGTTCGGCAAAGAATTGCTAAAGAAACCTGCATACATTCCTGATTAGTGACATCTGTCATCTACTGAGTTGCTCAACGTCATCAGGTTAACAGGTGCAGCTGCTTAATTTTACTGCATCATTTACACAAAACTACCGCTCGGGTTACGGTTCCTGTGGTGTTGGCTTATGCCAGTGTTTTTATCACCGGTGTTCTAAATATGAAAAACATACTCGTATCTGTAGACTTTTCTAAAAATGCTGCCGATGTAGCATTATATACCGCAGAGATGGCAATGCTTTGCAAGGCCAGACTTATTCTTTTTTATGCCTATCATCCTGCTGCCACTGATAGTAGCAGCAGCACCTTTCCGAGTGAGCGGCAGGTACAGGCACGCCTTGATAAACTAGCCCGCAAACTGCACAACAGCACCGGGGCTTCTATCACGCGCCTGATAAAACCAGGTTCTGAAACGCACGAAATACTGGCTATAGCTGATACCGTAAAAGCCAGTATAGCAATTCTGTGCCACCCGAATATAGAGGGCCAGTGTGCTCTTACTGTGTCTGCCCACAACACTACACCCGTATTAAGCATACCTACTACGGCTCCTTTTGATATGCAGGCATTGCAGAGTGCCCTTGCGCAGCAGCTACAGCTGCCTGGTTTCTTGCCTGCCCCCATACTTGCATCTACCTAAACCTGCCAGGTTAAAGCTGTTCAACTTCCCCATTAAGAGTAACTATTTATACTTCCAGGCTATTAAAACAAACATAGCCCAACCAGTTTAACGCTGATTGGGCTTTTGTTTTGCTTCCGGTTTATACTTACTCAGCTGTTGTTAAAGAGGTATTACCTACACTTTCTTTTCCTGATTTTTTGCTTTTACAGTTGGTACACATGCCTGAGCAAGGCTTTTTCTTCAGTTGCCTGAAAGTAAGGATTGGGTAGCGGGTGTGATAGGCCATTGTTTTGATGTAGTTGCTGCTAAACAGCCGCTGCATCAGGTAATTATCCTGGGTAGCAAGTATAAGCATGCTGGCCGCTGATCTTTCAGCAAAATCACTGATGCCCTCCAGCGTATCTTCCTCTTCCAATAACCTAAGTGTTACGTTTTTGCCTTGTAGCTTCTTTTCGATAGCAAGCATGGCTGCTTTGTAAGTGCTCAGTTGCTGGCGCTCTGCCTTCGCATAGATTTGAACCAGCGTCAGGTTAGCCGCAGCCTGCGCTGCAAAATTCACGATCTGCTGCAATACATGGTCTTCCTGATCAGTAAAGTCTGTGGCAAACACCAGGTTCTCCAGTTTTTTAAATGGGGCCGTACAAGGTACCACCATCACCGGACAGCTGACCAGTTCCATGATAGCTGCTGCATTGTCAGGATCTGCCTGTTCCTCTTCCTGATGCAGAATACAGGTTTCCATCAGCACCATATCCACAGCATAATCCTGGGTAACGGCCAGAACACTGTTGTGCAGGCTATCCGGCCGCACTACGCACTCATACGGCACCTGCCGGGTAGTTGGCTTTTGCTCTTCGCTCAGAACCGGCTCGCTGAATGTGCGCAACTGCTGGATGTTGCGGGTTTGTTGTGTGAAGGTAAGGTCTTTGGTGCCACTGTTGTGCAGCAGCAGGAGCTCTGCCTCAAGAGTGTTAGCCAGGTGCCAGGCATAGCGAAGCAGCTTTTTGCCTGCCTCGTTGAACTGTACCGGCACCAACACACGCTTTATTTTTTTAGTCTTGCACATAGTTTAGTGTAGATGGGGTTGATGATGCTTTCTTATCGGTTATTAAAAATATCGGTTCGTTCTGCCTTAACTGCTACAGGTTTGCTACAGCAGCTCATCTCTTTTTTATGGCTTGCGGTTTCCACGACTTTTGGGCTCAGGTAAGGTATGCCAAGGCCTAAACCACGAACTATAAATAAGATGGCTAGTGTGGTGCCAATGTAAGGTACTGCTCTGTTAAAAGTGCTGCGCAGCTTTAGGCTGATTAATTTGCCAGATAACGACACTAGGAACATAAGCGGGAAAGTACCCAGGCCAAACAAGGTCATGTAAAGCATAGCACCCCCTACACCCGGCGCACTGATAGCCCCGGCCAAAGCGATGTACACAAAGCCACAAGGCAGCAAACCATTCAGCAGGCCCACCATAAAGAGCGAACCTAAAGAGTTCTTTTGAAAGTAAAAGCTCAGCTTATGCCTCACCCAGGTCATCAGTTTATCGGTGCCAAGTATAGCTGCATACTTGCCTTTAAGGGTAGCCGGCAACACAAGCAACAGCAGTATAAGTATACCAGACACAATAGAGACTGTTTGCTGTAAACCTGCCATTTGCAGCGACTCTCCAAAAGCTCCGGCCAAAGCACCAAGCGAGGCATAGGTTACAATTCTACCGCTGTTGTACAGGAGCCGGCCGGCATAATAGCGCCAGCCGGTACTCCCGACAAAGGGTAGCGCCATTGCTATAGGGCCGCACATCCCGACACAATGGAAACTACCAACTATTCCAAATAAGAATCCAGCCCAAATCATGGCTTAGCTACCTGAATATTTTGCTCTGCGTAATAGGTTTCGTTTTTGGCTGTAAAGCTGACACGCACTTTCCAGAGGCCAGTCTGTAGCTTTTCAGTTTCTATTAACTGGCTCAGGTCACGGCCAAGCTGCAGAGGCAGCTCCTGATCCAGCTGATCGTCAGATGGACGGAACAGGTTAACTTTGCCTTGTATAGGCTGCCCTTTAAAGCTTTCCGGAAGCTGCACCAGGATGCCCTTTATATCATGGTTATAGGTGATGGCTACATTACCGGCAGCTTTTGTACGGTCCATCATGTTGATGTGGTCCTGGTACTGTATCTCCTGCTCGTAGTAATTTTTGCTTACCAAATCCACATCCTGGTTCATGGCTTTGTACACAAAGGAGGCGATATACCCCATGAACATGACCATACATACTACTATAGCGTAAGGCCAAAGGGTAAAGCTTTTATTTTCAGTTGAGGTTTTCATCTTGCTGTTTATTTAGTTTGTCCTCCACCAAAAGAGGACGTTCTATACTTTATACTTATGCTAATCAGCTTCTACTTGCTCTAATTTGCAGGTCCCAGGAACTTCGTATCAGTGGTGGTGATTAGCTCCTCGCCGTGATACACCCCAATTTCTATTTCTGAATTCATGCTGGTTAGCTGTTCTTTTGCTATTTCAGTAAAGAACACGCCCTCTGCTATGCCTTGTGCCGGAAGTATAAGGTCGCTGCCAATCACTTTGATCGTGCCTTCTTTACCTAGTAACTTCAGTGTAAGCGGCATATCGTGGTTTGTTTTGTTGATAACAGAGATGTTGTAGAGGTTTTTGATGTGCCCCTGCTCTGTCTTCTGGTACAGCTGACCCGGTGTTCGCAGTATGGTTGCCTCTGCTTCATCGCGGGTTAACAGCAGTGTAGTAAGGGCAGTGAGCATTACGGCAAGCACTGCTGTATAGCCCATCACACGCGAGGTGAAGAACTTCCACTTCTTGCCCTCCGCTATACCTTCCTCAGACTCGTAACGGATCAAGCCTTCCGGCTTATCAATCATGCGCATGATATCGTTGCAGGCATCTATACAGGCGGTGCAGTTAATACACTCTAGTTGCTGGGCTCCGTTGCGAATGTCTATCCCGGTAGGGCATACGCTTACGCATTGCTTGCAATCAATGCAGTCGCCTTCGGTACGCTCCTGGTTTTTGCGCAGTTTTCCGCGCGGTTCGCCCCGGCCATAATCATAGGCTACTACCACAGTCTTTTTATCCAGCATTACGCCCTGCAAACGACCATAAGGGCAGACAATGGTACAAACCTGCTCTCTAAACGAAGCAAAAACCCAATAGAAAACTGCCGTAAAGGCAATTAAAGAGCCAAAGCCAGCCAAATGGTTCGCGGGTCCTTCTGTCACGATTTTCTGCAGCTCCTCTACGCCTATGATATAGGCTAAAAACAGGTTGGATATGAGAAAAGAGATTAATAGAAAGGCAGCTGTTTTAGCGCTTTTTTTAGCAACCTTCTCCGTGTTCCAGGGCATTTTGTTTAATGCTTTCTGCTTGGTATAGTCTCCTTCAATGGCATACTCTATACGGCGGAACACCATCTCCAGGAAGATAGTCTGCGGACATATCCAGCCACAGAATACACGCCCATAAACTACCGTGAAAAGTATTATGAAGACGACCAGCGTCAGGAACGCCAGTACAAGTATAAAGAAGTCCTGCGGCCAGAACAGCACGCCAAATATCACAAACTTGCGCTCCACTACGTTTAGCATGAGCAGCGGCAAGCCGTTGATTTTTATGAAGGGTCCTGCAAATAGAAGCGTTAGCAGTAAATAGCTAACATATTTGCGGTAATCATACAGTTTGCCTTTCGGCTTTTTGGGGTAAACCCATACGCGCTTACCCTGATCATCTACTGTAGAGATGTGGTCCCGAAATTCATCGGTTGGTTGTACTTTAAGTGCCATGGCAGTGGTAATTTGTGCGGATATTAGTCCTGCCTGTATAAAAATTTTGAATAACTGAATTTTGAATGAGTGAATAATTGAACAGGGATATTACCTGACTCTCTTCCTCTTTTTCAAATTCCTCTTCTGCAAAAATCCGCATTCTGCCTCTGGCAAAAGATGACCTACGTCATAAACTCTGTTGATCTTGGTCAGCACAGCGTTACATAAGATCTTATCCGCTAAAAATAAACCCGGCGGCTCTTTAAGTATAAAGAGCCGCCGGGTTACCAACTTTGAGTTAATTTTTGTTAAGAGTCCCTACGAATCTCCAATCATCACACTTTTAATATTCAGTCATTCAAAATTCAGTTATTCAAAATTACATCTTCTCGCCTTGCGGCTCTTTTGCGTTGGCTGGGTTAGAGCCTTGCAAGCTTAGGATGTAACTAGACACCTCCAGTATCTGGTCTTTGGTAAGCTTACCCTGCCAAGGCACCATACCTTTTGCCGGAACGCCATACTTCACTGTTTTGAAGATATCATTCACATCGCCGCCGTGCAGCCAGTACTCGTCTGTCAGGTTAGGCCCTACCGTACCCTGCCCTTCCTGCCCGTGGCAGGCCGCACAGTTCGTATTGAAAATGGTTTTGCCAGACTCTAACGCTGTCGCTTCTGTCAATATTTCATAAGTAGTAACGGCATTGGGGTCATCTGCATTCAGCGCAGCAAGGGCAGCAGCCTCTTCCATTTCCATTTCATACTCTTCTGCCTGCAGCTTTCCGGTGTTAAACACGTGGAAGTGTAGCATATAGCCAATCGCAAACACAATACTTACATAAAACATGGTTTTCCACCAAGGCGGCAGGTCGTTATCGTATTCCTGTATACCATCAAAATCATGGCTGGAGTGAATCTCGTCTTTAGCTTTGCCTGTTACAACAGTAGCATCCCCACGCATTAAGAACAGCACGCGCCCGGCAAAGGAATTGCGGAAGTCCTCATCATAGATGGAGTCGCCTAACATTGGCACGAACAGACGGAACAGCATGATCAGAACTGCAATGATCAGCAGGATGATAATGCCTGATAGCGCAATCGTGAAGTGCACCAGCAACGGTAGGTCCATAAAAGAAACTTCCTGAGGCGCAGCCGTGGCAATGGTAGTGCCGTCAGCAGCTGGCGGTGTTTCTGCTGTGGTAGGGTTCTCGCTCTCCTGTTTTACATAGGCAATTACATTTTCAATGTCGCCGTCTGATAACTGGCCAGCGAAGCTCGTCATCTGCACTTTACCGTACTTCTCGAAAACTGCTTTGGCTTCAGGGTCGCCGGCCTGAATCATTTCTGTAGAGTTCTTCACGAACTGCTTAATCCAGGCTTCTTCGCGGCGGGTATGCACATCTTTCAGTGCCGGCCCTACCACATCGGATTCTATACTATGGCAGGTAGCGCAGTTTGCATCGAAAATCTTTTTCCCCTCTACTGCATCCTGCGCCTGCACAGCGTTGGAGCCTGCCAGCAGCACCCCAGCTATCAAAGCCAGGCTACTTTTTCTGAATATGTTTTTTATAGAGATCATTGTCTTTCGCCTTCAAAAGTGATGTCCTCGTCTTCTTTTCCGCAGGCAAAGCTGCTCATGGCCTGTGCATAGGTCTTGTCCATCAGGGCAACATACACGATCAGGCCCAGGAAGAAAACAAAGAAGATACTGAACGAGATAAGCGGGTATATTTCGATGCCGTCTATGGCTTGTAAAACATTTTTATACATTTTTTTA
>NZ_JBHTLD010000082.1:0-19233 GCF_042678745.1 Pontibacter rugosus
GATTTATTTGTGTATAAATGCCTTGTAGTGCTCAGGAAGCGGTTATCTGTCTGAATAATTTACAAATATGCATCTTCTTCTTCAAGCTATTAAAGCTACACTGTATACTTAAATACAGTAACTTCTGCTCTTGCAAAAAAACGCAGCGGTAGGGTAGAGGTGCCAAAGCCTCTTGAAACATAGAGATACGGAGGGCTGTCATTGTACCAGCCGTTTACATAGCTCCCAGATTTGTTTGGTAGTTTTGGCACATATCCGGGCAGCCTTATCTGCCCTCCATGATTATGGCCGGCAAATATATAGCTGATGTTCAGGTGGTCGTCAGCAGCCCTGTTTTGATTTATAACCTTAACCTGCTTCATAGCCGATTCCTGCTGTAAGGGGCTGTGTACTAAAAGTATGTGGTACTCTTCGTTTCCTACATTTACCAAAGCCGCTTCGGTATTGCTTTCGCCTTCTATAAAATCATCCAGGCCTGTCACCATTAACCTGTGGCCTCTTAAAGTATAAGCCTTTGATTCGTTTATCAATAAGTCGCAGTTGTGACGTTGGTATACTTGCTTTAGCTGCTCTATACTTGCATCAGCCCTATAGTCGTTGTTGCCAGGTATGGCTACCTTGGCGGTTGCTGGATTTAGTAAGGTGAAAAACTCTTCCATTGGCTGTAGCTCTCCTGTCGAGTCCAGGGTATCGCCGGTAATCAGAATCAGGTCAGGCTTGAGTTCATTTACTGTGTTAGCCAGTTTATGGTGGTGCGGTAGCAAAGCCTTTTTGAAATGCAGGTCTGTGAGCAGGATAAGCTTCAGTTTGTCTTTGCCTCCCTGCTTACCTATCGTATAGTTTTGGATGTCAAAAAAGTACTTCTCAAGTATAAGCGAATCCAGTAGCACGGCAGCGGCGCTAACCGTGAGGCCTCCTAGTATCCACTTTAAATAGTTTTTTTTCATGTGTTATCAATGTGTCAGGTACTGATGCTTACGTGAAGCATGCCACAGTTGTGCTCCAGGCAGTACATACGTTACTTCAGAAGATAGGCTGAAGTATGTTTTATGCATTTTACTTTTTGGGTAGATTTTTCTTGACAGTTCAAAACTTGCCAAACCGAGCCATACACAAAAGAGCCGTACCTATTGAGGTACGGCTCTTTTGTGTATGGCTTCACTTTACTATTGATAAATTCGTTAGTGCAAATATTATGTTCATAAAAGGCTGATTGTTTATTTAACCCTGAACCCAATCATTATTTCGTGTGAACCTGAGCTGTGGTGCTTGATAGGAGAGACGGTTACATCATAAGAATAGCTTAGTTCATACTGCTCCATGAACTGAAACCCGCAAAGTGCTACCAGGGCGTCTTGGGTTCGATAAGATAAGCCGAGCCATACCTTGTCGTCATTATCTGAGCGGCGCCTGTTATTGAAGTTATAGATACCTTTCACGTTGATGTCAGCTTGCAGTGGGGCAGGGTCTACGTACTTTAAAAGCACCGATGGCGCCACTGTAACATTCTTGTTTACCTCAAAGTTGTACCCCCCTGATATGAAGAGGTGCCGCGCCAGGCGGCTTGGCACTTCAGAATTTTCAAAATCAAATATCTTGTTGCCCAACACTTGAAATAGAGACGCTCCCACAAAAAACTTGTCAGAGTGCAGGTAGCTTCCTACGCTTAAGTCTGGCATAAACGATACTTCGTTGCCACCGTTGGTAACCGGATCACGATCATTCGAGCCATCAGCCAACTGTATTTTACTGGCATTAAAACTATACTGCTGCATACCCGCAAACATACCCGACGACAAATAAACAGAACGAGAAAGGGGTACATGGTAGGCGTAGGAAAGCAGCACCCCCGTGCGGCTTGTTGGCCCTGTTACGTCCTTATATATATAGCCACCAGCCCCATGGAAAGGCTTGCTTCTGGCGCTGCGCCTGCGGTTATCCTGAAACAGGGCAGCTTCTCCGCTCACATAAAAAGTGGAGGGGGCGTCATCAAAGCCAACCCACTGGTTACGATAGCCTGCTTTAATGTTCAGGTTCTTACTATAGCCCGAAACAGCAGGATTAAGCAGGTAATAGTTGGTCATGTACTGGCTATACAGTGCCTTCTGCTGCGCTATGGCAGCAGAAGAAAGCACTATAAGCAAAACGAGTATACTAAATCTTTTCATAAACTTGATTGATAGCGTTTGGGGGTTAGCGCATAATAGTAACAGATCGCTTCATTGGTGCCTGGCCTTCACCGAGCTCGATGATGCAGTAGTAGGTGCCGTCCGGCAGTATCTTGCCGTTAAAGGTGCCGTCCCACTCTCTCTTGTATCCGATAGACTCATAGACAGGACTGCCCCAGCGGTTGTACACCGTTACTTTGCAGCGTGGGTAGAGCAGTTGGAGATTCTTGATCACCCATGTATCATTGATGCCATCACCGTTAGGAGTAAAGCCATTCGGAATTTCAATATCCGTGATTGCCTCGATAGTGAAGGTTACAGTGCTTGTACAGCCAGCTTTGTCTTTTACTGTGAGCGTATGCTCGCCACCACTCAGGTTATTGAACTCCTGCTCTGTGCTAAAGCTGCCATTGTCCAATTGGAAGGTATAAGGACCTACACCGCCCTGTACTTTGGATACCTTGGCACTGCCTGAGTTTTCCTGGCCCAGTGTTTTGGTCAGCGCTTCCACTGATACTTTCAGTTCCTCTGGCTCCTTCACCACTATCTGACCTGAGTTCCACAAGCAGTCTGCAGCGAACCTGGTAACTAAAGTATAAGTACCTGCCGGAAGGTTAGAGAAAAGCGGGCTTTTCTGGAAGGTCTTTCCATTGTCAGTACTATACTCTGTGTCGGCGGTTGCACCTGTTGCCTTGAAGAAGATCTCCCCATCAGAACTGCCGTGGCAGCGAACCATTTTGGCGTACTCGAGTCTGCTGCTTACCTGCGTTACCTCAATCTTCGTAGTGATAGTACAGTTCGCCGCGTCCTTCACCGTTATGGTATGCGAACCTGCGGTTACAGTGCTGAAGCTAGCGGTGCTGCTGAAGTTTCCTCCATCCAGAGAGTAAGTATAAGGAGCGGTGCCACCAGTAACCTGGTCTACTTGAATCATGCCGCTACCTTCGCCACAGCCTAAAGGCGTTACCTTAACCTGAGCAATGGTAAGTGGCGCACTTCCCTGTACTTTAGCTGATTTAGTTACAATGCAACCTTCAGCATCTTTCACAGAAACTTCATAATCACCAGCTGCCAGGTTATTGAAGGTGGTACTGGTCTGGAATGTATTGCCGTTTAGACTATAAGTATAAGGGCTCTTACCTCCGCTAATGTTGCTGATAATAAGCTTTCCGGTTGTGCTGCAGCCAGCAGCAGTAGAGGCTACCGTAAAGGACTTCACACCACCTGTGCTTGTTACTTCTTTTGTGCCGGTAACCGTACAGCCTGCTGCATCGCGTACAGTAACGGTATAGCTTCCTGCCGCCAGGTTCTCAAACACTGTCGATGTCTGGAACTTGTTTCCGTCCAGGCTGTAGGTGTATGGCTTTGTACCGCCTGTAACTGATGCTACCGTTATTGTACCATTGCTGGTTGTGCAGCCCGAGGGAGTAGTGCTGAGGGTGACAGCCTGTGGCGCATTGGTACCAATGCTGACATTGGTGAACGTGCTGCAGTTGTTGGCATCCTTTGCGTATATTTTATAAGAGCCTGGTGCAAGTGCTGTGAAAGTAGTTGCAGCCTGGTAAGTAACTCCGTCTAAAGAGTAAGTATAAGGCGCTGTTCCTCCATCTACACGGCTTACAGTTATACTGCCTGTATTTGCACTGCAGGCTGATGGCGTAGCAGCTACATTCAGCAGAGTTATACCTGCCACATTACCCACAGTAACTTCTTTTGAGGTAGTACAACCATGGACATCTTTTACTACTGCTGTATAGGTTCCGGCTGCTACAGCTTCAAAAGTAGGTGTACTCTGGAAGTTTGTGCCATTGATGGAGTAGCTGAATGGAGCCGTTCCGTCTGTCACTTTTCCGAAGTTTATTTTGCCGTTGCTGTCGCCGCAAGTGGCAGTTGTAGCAGTTACCTCAAGAGCTGTAGGACCTGCTGTACCTTCTACCTCTACCAAGGCGGTGCGCAGGCAGTTGTTAGCATCCTTCGTCGTAACCGTGTAGGTGCCGGCGGCAAGGTTACTGAAGCTGGTAGTTGACTGATAGTTTGCCCCGTCTATACTATAAGCATAAGGAGCAGCGCCACCACTAACGTTAGAGATAGAAATGCTGCCGTTACGGTTTCCGCAGGAAGCAGCCTGTGCCATGGCCGTGAAAGTTGGTCCGCTGGCATTCTCTACCTGTACTTTTTCTGTGTACACACAACCGTTGGCATCCTTTATACTTACCTGGTATTCCCCTGCGGCGAGTGCCGTGAAAGTAGCACCTGTTTGGTAGGCATTACCATCTAGTGAGTAAGTATAAGGTAAGGCACCTTCTTTTACTGAGGATACAGTCAGCTCACCATTACTGTTGCCACAGGTCGCTGCTTTTGCAGTTGCAGTTAAACCTGAAGGTCCAGCCATGTTGCTTACCTCCACTTGTGCTGCATAGGTACAGCCGTTGGCATCTTTCACTGTGATCGTATAAGAGCCAGCCAGCAGCGCAGGGAACGCTGGGTTAACCTGGAATGTAGTGCCATCCTTGCTGTAAGTATAAGGAGCTGTACCACCTGTTACGCCTGTGATAGTCAGCTCCCCATTGCTGGCGCCGCAGGTAGAGGCGGTGGTGATGCTTGTAAAGCTGGTCGGTACGTTTTTGCCAACATTTACTGCTGCAGTTACGGTGCAGCCATTCGCGTCTTTTACTGTTAAAGTATAAGCACCAGAGGCCAAGTTGCTAAACAGTTTTTCAGATTTAAAGCTAGTCCCGTCGATGGAGTAAGTATAAGGAGCCGTGCCGCCTGTTACATCTCCCGCTGTTATTGAGCCGTTGTTGTTGGCACAGGTGACAGGGGTAGATGTTACAGCCACTGCTGATGGTCCTGCAATATTCTCTATTGTGAAGATTTTGCTGAAGGTACATCCGTTGCCGTCTTTCACCGTGATGCGGTGTTCGCCAGCTAGCAGACCTGCAAAGGTTGTAGAGGCTTGGAAGCTAATGCCATCCTTACTGTAAGTATAAGGCGCAACTCCACCAACCGTACCTGTTACTTCCAGCTTACCGTTGGCATTGCCGCAGATAGAAGAGGTACTGTTGGCTGTTAAGCTGGAAGGGCCATTGATGTTTCCGACACTCACCTGCTTGGTAAGCGTACAGCCATTTGCATCCTTCACTTTGATAGAGTACTCGCCGACAGCAATTGAACTGAAGGTGGTAGCACTTTGGAAAGTTGTTCCGTTGATGGAGTAGGTATAAGGTGCTATTCCACCTGTAACCGAACCTACCATGATGCTGCCATTACTGCTGTTGCAAGAGGCAGACTGTGCTGCCAGGTTCACTTCGCTTGGCCCGGAGATGTTCTCTACAGTTACATAGCTCGTAAATAGACAACCATTAGCATCTTTTGCTGTGATAGTATAAGCACCTGCTTGCAGCGCACTGAAACTGGTAGAAGCCTGGAAGGTAACCCCGTCTTTACTGTAAGTATAAGGAGCCGTTCCGCCCGTTACGTTTTCTACTCTTATCACGCCGTTGCTATTGCCACAGGTAGAAGCTTGCGCAACAGCTGTAAAGGCAGGCCCAGACACGTTGGGTACCACAACAGCTTCTGTATAGATACAGCCGTTCGCATCCATGACACGCACCTGGTAAGTACCGGCAGCCAAGGCCGTATATCTTCCTGAAGATTGGAAGGCTGCACCATTCAGGCTATATAAATAAGGAGATGCTCCACCCGTTGTGCCTGTAACCGCTATACCTCCATTTAAATTGCCACAGGTTGTTGCCGTAACAGAGGCTATCAGGTCAGTAGGTCCGTTGGTGTTGTTTACCTGCACCTGATCCGTAAAGGTACAGCCGTTGGCATCTTTCACCGTGATAGTATGAGAGCCAGCCGCTATGCCTGTAAAAGTAGCAGCAGCCTGGAAGGTAACTCCATCCTTGCTATAGGTATAAGGAGCCGTTCCGCCACTTACTCTTGTAATAGTCAGTTCGCCATTGCTTGCGCCACAAGTAGAAGATGTGGTTGTGCTGGTGAAATTGTTAGGGACATTTTTGCCGACAGTAACAGATGTGCTGCTTGTACATCCGTTACTGTCTTTCACCTGCAAGGTGTAGTTGCCAGAAGCAAGACCCGTGAAGGTAATGCCACTCTGGAAATTAGTTCCGGCGATAGAGTATGTATAAGGAGCTGTACCGCCTGTTACCTCACCCGTGCTTATCGAGCCGTTGTTATCAGCACAGGTGGCAGGAGTAGATGATACTGCGACCGCTGAAGGCCCTGCTATGTCTGCAATGTTGAAGGTTTTAACGAAGGTACAGCCATTGGCATCTTTTACCGTGATGGTATGGTCGCCGGCCAGCAAGCCACGGAACGTAGCTGAAGCCTGGAATGTCGTGCCATCTTTGCTGTAAGCGTATGGTAAAGCACCACCTGTTACACCTGATATACTTAGCTCTCCGGTTGCACTTCCGCAAATAGTAGACACTGAATTTGCTATGAAGCCGGTTGGTCCGTTGATGTTTTCGACAATAGTGCTTTTAGCGAACGTACATCCGTTGGCATCCTTCACCGTTATGGTATATTCACCTGCACTTAACCTTCCGAATGACATGGCAGACTGGAAGTCGGTACCATTGATGGAGAAAGTATAAGGAGCCGTTCCATCAGTAACCGCACTTATCACAATTTCGCCGGTTCTGTTGCCACACGTGGAAGCAGTTGTCTGCATGGCCAAGTTGCTAGGGCCAGCCACATCGGTCACGTCTACAGCTTTTGTGCTGCTGCAACCGTTGGCGTCTTTTGCAATGATCGTATAAGAGCTAGCTTTCAGGTTGGCGAAAGTAGTACCAGCCTGGAAGGTTGTACCATCTATACTATAGGTATAAGGGGCAGTGCCTCCCGAAACCTGCGCTATACTTACCGATCCATTGCTGTTGCCACAAGTGCTAGCTTTTGCCGTTGCCGTAAATGCTGGTCCTGCTACATCGTTTAGCTGAACCTTATCAATAAAAGTACAGCCATTCACATCCTTTACCGTTACCTGATACACACCAGCTGCCAGTGCCTTGAAAGTAGCTGAAGACTGATACGGTGAACCGTTCATGCTGTAGGTATAAGGAGCTGTGCCCCCTCTTACAGAAGTAATGGTAAACCTGCCGTTGCTGTCGCCGCAGGTAGAAGAATCAGTTGAGTAAGTAAAGGCTACAGGAACGTTCTTCTCTACTACAAGCTCTCTGCTAAACGTACAGCCGTTGGCGTCTTTCACAGTGAGTGTGTAAGTACCCGAAGCAAGTGCTGTAAAGATATTGCTGTTCTGGAAGTTGGTTCCGTCTAGCGAGTACCTGTATGAAGTTGTTCCGCCTGTTACATCGCTAACAGAAATGCTGCCGTCGTTGTCCGCACAGGTGGCAGGCTGTGTTATAGCCGTAATTGCCGAAGGTCCTGCAATGTCTGTTACGGCAAAGGCTTTTACAAACAAACATTCGTACGCGTCTTTTACATAGAGGCTGTAGTTACCTGCTACCAGTCCTGTAAAAGAGGTAGCTGTCTGGAAGTTTGCACCATCTATACTATACGTATAAGGCATAACTCCGCCGCTAACACCTGTAATATCCAAAGCTCCGTTGCTGGCACCACAAGTGGTTTGTGTTTGTGCTGCAGTAAGCCCAGCAGGCCCGGCTACGTCTGCCACAGTTATTTTCTTGCTTATAGTACAGCCATTGGCATCTTTTATTATTACGAAGTGCTTTCCAGCTAGCACCGTAGCAAAGTTCGCCTCACCCTGGAAGTTGGCACCATCCAGTGAATAAGTGAATGGTGCTGTTCCGCCTTTGATATTATTTACTGTGATGCTGCCGTTGCTGTCACCGCAGGTGGAGGCAGTGGAGGCGAGGCTGAAGTCCGAAGGACCTGCAATGTTCTCCAGCACTACTTTCACTTCGCGTGTACAGCCGTTGGCATCTTTCACAGTTACGGTATAGTTGCCAGCAGCCAGCCTGTTAAAGGTAGTGGCAGACTGGAAGCTAACGCCATCTAGGCTAAATTGGAAAGGAGAAGCAGTGCCTGATATATCAGACAGCACAATACTGCCGTTGCTGTTACCACAGGTAGAAGCTTGCGCTGTTGCCGTAAAGGTAGGAGCAGCCACATCTATAATTTCTACTTCTTCTGTGTATAAGCAGCCATTGGCATCTTTCACACTAACCGTATAAGTAGCTGCAGTAAGGGCAGAGAAACTAGCGCTGCTTTGGAAATTCACACCATCTATAGCATAAGTATAAGGAGTAGTTCCGCTTGTTACCTGATCTATACTTATACTTCCGTTGCTGTTGCCGCAGGTTGTATTTTTGGCAATTGCTATCAGATCTGTTGGGCCGCCTTGGTCATTCACCATCACCTGGTCTGTAAAGATACAGCCATTGGCATCCTTGACGGTGATGTTGTACTTACCGGAAGATAAGGTTGAGAAAGCAGCTGCAGTTTGAAATGTAGAGCCGTTGATACTGTAGGTGTAAGGTGCTGTTCCGCCTGTTACCCTGGTTATACTCAGCTGACCGTCGTTGCTGCCACAGGTTGACGCTACCGTAATACTGGCAAAAGCAGTAGGTATATTTTTGCCCACTCTTACCGATGTGCTAACCGTACAGCCATTCGCATCTTTTGCAGTCAAAGTATAAGTACCACTAGCTAAGGCACCAAAGTTTGTTGATGCTTGGAAGTTAATACCGTCCAGGCTATAAGTATAAGGTGCTGTGCCGCCTGTAACGACACCGGCAGTAATGCTGCCATCATTGTCAGCGCAAGTGGCTGGCAGTGGTGTAGCAGCTATGGCCGATGGTCCAGTGATATTAGAAATGGAGAAAGACTTTGTTAATGTACAGCCGTTCGCATCTTTTACCATCACAACGTGCTGTCCGGCAGCTAATGCGGCGAAGGTTGTTGAGCTTTGGAAAGCACCTCCACCCACACTAAATACGAATGGCGCTGTACCGCCCGTAATACCCGTTACGTCTAACTCACCGTTGCTCGCTCCACAAGTAGAAGATGTGCTGGCTGCAGCAAGGTCAGAAGGGCCTGCAATATTGGTTACAGTTACTTTTTTAGTCACCGTACATCCATTAGCGTCTTTTGCAGTAACTGTGTGCTCGCCAGCTGCTATACCAGTAAAGCTTACAGCTGCTTGGTAAGAACCTCCATCAACCGCATAAGTAAACGGAGCAGTTCCGCCTGTTACCTGACCTATGTTTATACTTCCGTTGCTGTTGCCGCAAGTTGATGTGGTGGTTGTAAATTCAAATGTATCAGGTCCGGCTATGTCATGTACCTGCACTTGCTGCGAGCTGATACAGCCGTTCGCATCTTTGGTAATGATGGTATACGTACCGGCTATCAAGCCATTGAATGTAGTAGCAGCCTGGAAGATATTACCATCTTTGCTGTAAGTATAAGGTGCTACACCTCCCGTTACATTGCTGATGCTGATGCTGCCATTGTTGCTGCCACAGGTGGTGGCTTTGGCCGTAGTGCTAAAATCAGGACCAGCGATGTTGCTTATCTGCACGTTGCCTGTATAAGTACAACCCTTCGCGTCTCTTACAGTTACCTCATAGCTAGCTGCCGGTAGGGCAGAGAATTTAGCTGAAGAACGGAAACTAGCACCGTCGATGCTGTACGCGTAAGGTGCAGCTCCTCCTGTTACACCAGTAATGGTAAAAGAACCGTTGCTGTCGCCGCAGGTAGAAGAAATGGTAGTACTTGTAAAGGCAGTCGGGATGTTTTTACTGACAGTTACCTCTTTAGCAAAGGTACAGCCATTCGCATCTTTCACCGTGATAGTATAAGCGCCAGAGGCCAACCCTGCGAATAGTTGATCTGCTTTGAAGGCCGAGCCATCGAGGCTATAAGTATAAGGAGCTGTGCCGCCCGTTACTGTTCCAAAGGTAATGCTGCCATCATTGTCAGCGCAGGTAGCTGGCATTGTAGTACTTGCTACAGCAGTAGGTCCAGCAATGTTTGTAAGGGTAAATGTTTTAACTAAAGTACAGCCGTTTGCATCTTTTACCGTTATCCGGTGCTGACCAGCAGCCAGCGCTGTGAAGGAAGATGCAGCCTGGAAGTTTACGCCATCTTTGCTGTAAATATAAGGTGCAGTGCCTCCTGTTACAGTTAAAGAGAGTTCTCCGTTGCTGGCGCCACAGGTAGTTGCTTTAGTAGCTGCGCTTAGTGCAGAAGGCCCTGCCAAATCACTTACAGTTACCTTTTTAGAAGTGATACAGCCGTTCGCATCACGTGCTGTTACTGTGTACTCACCAGCTAAAAGATTTTCAAAAGTAGCCTCGCTCTGGAAGTTGTTACCGTTAATAGAGAAAGCAAAGGGTGCAGTTCCGCCTGTTACACCAGTAATTTCTAAGGTGCCGTTGTAGCCGCTACAAGTAGAAGCAGTAGTGGCAAGCATTAAATCACTAGGTCCCGCTACGTTCACCACTGCAACCGCTTTTGTAGAAAGGCAGCCATTGGCATCTTTTACGGTGATGGTATAATTACCCGCCGCTAAGTTGTTAAAGCTTGTGCCGGTTTGGTAGTTGATACCGTCTTTGCTGTAAGTGAACGGAGCAGTGCCACTGGTTATATTGCTGATAACGATGCTGCCGTTGCTGTTAACGCAGGTAGAAGCTTGTGGTA
Source organism: Pontibacter rugosus (assembly GCF_042678745.1). Lineage (NCBI taxonomy): Bacteria > Pseudomonadati > Bacteroidota > Cytophagia > Cytophagales > Hymenobacteraceae > Pontibacter > Pontibacter rugosus. Next base: position 10,821 of record NZ_JBHTLD010000082.1, read on the forward strand.
CTACCGTGAATATCGGACCGGCCACATCGTTTACCACCACCTCTTCTGTGTAAATACAGCCTTTCACATCTTTCACAGCTACTGTATAAGTGCCTGCTGTAAGTTGACTAAAGGCGTTGGATGTCTGGAAAGCACCTCCGTTGATAGCATATGTATAAGGTGCCGTGTCTCCTGTTACACCTGAAACAACTAACTCTCCATTGCTGCCTCCGCAGGTAGTTGGTTTGACATTTGCAGTTAAATCGGTAGGGCCAGCCACGTTGCTTACCTGCACCTGCGCTGCAAATGTACAGCCGTTGGCATCTTTCACTGTGATCGTATAAGCGCCAGCCAGCAGTGCAGTGAAATTATTGTTAGTCTGGAACACCAAGCCATCCTTACTATAAGTATAAGGAGCCGTGCCGCCGGTTACGCCTGTGATAGTTAACGTACCATTGCTGCTGCCGCAGGTGGAGGCAGTGGTGGTACTTGTAAAGCTGGTAGGTGTGTTTTTGCTGACTCTTACCGAAGTCGAAACAGTACAACCGTTGGCGTCTTTTACTGTAAGCGTATAGGTGCCTGATGCCACTGCATTAAACATGGTTCCTGACTGGAAAGCAGTGCCGTTGATGGAGTAAGCATAAGGAGCTGTGCCGCCTGTAACCGCGCCTGCCGTAATGGTACCGTTATTGTCTGCGCAAGTGGCAGGGGTAGAGGAGGCGACCACAGCTGAAGGACCTGCAATATCTGAGACAGTGAAAGTTTTGAAGAAGGTACAGCCATTGGCATCCTTAACCGTGAACGTATGTGTGCCAGCCAATAATCCTTCAAATACAGTAGAGGCTTGGAATATTGTACCGTTCTTGCTGTACGTATAAGGAGCAACTCCGCCCGTAACACCCGTCATTTCTAACTTACCGTTGGCACTGCCACAGGTGGAGGAAGTGCTGCTGGCTGTAAGGCTGGATGGTCCGTTGATGTTGCCCACTACCACTTGTTTTGCGAAGATACAGCCGTTGGCATCCTTCACCGTAATGGTATACTCACCTGCGTAAACAGCGGCAAAGCTTGTTCCGCTCTGGAAGGTAGTACCGTTGATGGCGTAAGTATAAGGCGCTGTGCCGCCTGTTACTGCACTAACCGAAATGCTGCCGTTGTTGCTGTTGCAGGAAGATGGCTGCGAAGACAGGATCAGGTCAGTTGGCCCTGCCACATTCTCAACTGTTACATAGCTAGTATAGGTACAGCCATTCGCGTCTTTAGCTGTTATGGTATAAGCGCCTGCTGCAAGTGCACTGAAAGTTGTGCTGCTTTGGAAGTTCGTTCCGTCTTTGCTGTACGTGTAAGGTGCAATACCTCCGGTTACAGTGCCTATAAGTATACTGCCGTTGCTGTTGCCGCAAGTAGATGACTTTGTTGTAGCCGTAAACGCTGGACCAGTAACATTCGAAATCACCACCTCTTCTGCATATATACAGCCGTTGGCATCTTTTACGCGCACCTGGTAAGCACCTGCTGCTAAACCTGCATAAGAAGCCGAAGCCTGGAAAGGAGCACCGTTGAGGCTATAACTATAAGGAGCCGTTCCTCTCGTCACACCTGTTACAGTTAAGCTGCCATTGCTGTTGCCGCAGGTAGTAGCGGTAACAGACGCATCTAAATCTGTTGGTCCGGCAATGTTGTTTACCTGCACCTGCTTCGCAAAAGTACAGCCGTTGGCGTCTTTCACCGTGATAGTATAAGTGCCGGGAAGTAGGTTCTGGAATGTTGCTGAAGCCTGGAAGGTAGTGCCGTCCTGGCTATAAGTATAAGGCGCATCTCCACCAGTTACTCCTGTTATAGAAAGTTGCCCGTTATTGCTGCCGCAGGTGGCGGATGTTGTTGTGCTCGTAAAAGCAGTTGGTACGTTCTTACCTACCGTTACCGAAGTGCTAATGGTACAGCCGTTAGCATCTTTTGCAACCAAAGTATAGTTGCCAGAAGCAAGGCCTGAGAAGGTTGTGCTGCTTTGGAAAATGGTGCCGTTGATGGAGTAAGTATGTGGCGCTGTGCCGCCTGTTACTGTTCCGGCCGTAATCTCGCCGTCGTTGTCAGCACAAGTGGCAGGAGCAGAGGAGGCAAGTACAGCAGATGGGCCTGCCATATCAGCCACAGTAAAGGACTTAGCAAAGGTACAGCCGTTCGCGTCTTTTACTGTGATGCTGTGCGAACCTGCCAGCAAACCTGTAAACGTAGCCGATGCCTGGAATGTATTTCCGTCCTTACTATAAGTATAAGGAGCCGTACCTCCGGTTACACCTGTTAGGTATAATTCACCGTTGCTGGCCCCGCAGGTTGATGCTTTTGTTGAAGCAGCTAAGTCAGATGGTCCGGCTATATTAGTAACAACAACTTTTTTAGAAGTGATACAGCCGTTCGCGTCCTTCACCGAGATGGTGTACTCGTTTGCCAGAAGACCGCTGAAAGTGGTGCCTGCCTGGAATGTAGTACCGTTGATGGCGTAAGTATAAGGAGCAGTTCCTCCCGTCACGACACTAACTTTTATACTTCCGTTACTGCTTCCGCATGTAGAGGAGGTCTTTTCAAGTGCCACATCAGATGGGCCAGCTATGTTGGTCACTGCTACGGCTTGTGTAGCTAAACAACCATTGGCATCTTTTATGGTGATCGTATAGTTACCCGCAGCCAGTCCGGTAAAGCTAGTGCCAGTCTGGAAGTTTGTGCCGTCCTTGCTATAAGTGAAAGGAGCTGTTCCCCCTGTTACAGTGCCGATGTTTACACGACCATTGCTGTTGCCACAGGTAGAGGCCTGCGCTGTAACATCAAAGGTTGGACCTGCCATGTTGCTTACCGTTACCTGTTCTGAGTACACACAGCCATTTGCGTCTTTGACGGAGAAGGTATAGTTGCCCGCCAATAGGTTAGAGAAAGTAGCTGAAGTCTGGTAGTTAACTCCGTCCTTGCTGTAAGTATAAGGGCTGATGCCGCCGTTTACAGAGTATAACACTACCTGTCCGTTGGCGTTGCCACAGGTGGATGCCAGTGTTGTTGCTTTTAATCCTGAAGGACCTGCAATATCAGACACCTGCACCAGCTGTGAGAAAGTACAGCCGTTGGCATCTTTCACGCTGATCGCGTGGCTGCCTGCCAGCAATCCGTTTAGTATAGCCGAAGCCTGGAAGTTAGCTCCGTCTTTGCTGTACGTATAAGGAGCCGTTCCGCCAGTTACCGCTGTCACCGTTACCTGTCCATTATTGCTTCCGCAAGTAGAGGCGGTACTGGTACTTGTAAAGGCAGTCGGAACATTCGTGCCAACACGCACTGAAGTAGAGGTGGTACAGCCGTTTGCGTCTTTCGCAGTTAAGGTATACTCTCCTGTTGCTACGCCTGTAAATGTAGTGCTGGTTTGGAATGAGGTACCGTTAATCGAATAAGTGTACGGCGCTGTTCCGCCTGTTACCGTTCCAGCCTCCACACGGCCGTCGTTATTTTTACAGCTGGCTGGGGCAGAAGTAGCGGTTACTGCTGTAGGCCCGGCTATGTCTGTTATGGTAAAGCTTCTAACAAAAGTACAGCCATTGGCATCTTTTACGGTGATGCTGTAATCTCCTGCCAGCAAGCCTGTGAACATAGCCGAGGCCTGGAACGTGGTTCCGTTCTTACTATAGGTATAAGGTGCCGTCCCTCCGATTACTGTTAAGTTGAGTTCTCCGTTGCTAGCTCCGCATGTAGTTGCTTTGGCAGCGGCTGTCAGGCCTGATGGGCCTGCTACATCACCTACTACAGCTTTCTTAGAAGTAACACAACCATTGGCATCTCTTACCGTGATGGTGTATTCACCTGCCAAAAGAGACGTAAAGGAAGTGCCAGTCTGGAAGTTGGTACCGTTGAGTGAGTAAGTATAAGGTGCAGTGCCTCCAGCTACATCGCTTGCCGTAATACGGCCGTTTCTGCTACCGCAGGTAGAGGAGGTCGTGGTGAGTGTTACATCAGATGGTCCAGCTATGTTGGTCACAGCTACGACTTGTGTAGCTAAACAACCATTGGCATCTTTTACAGTGATAGTATAGCTTCCAGCTGCCAGTCCTGTAAAAGTAGTTTCTGTCTGGAAAGTAACACCATCTTTGCTGTAGGTGAATGGAGCTGTGCCGCCTGTTGTGCTGGCTATAGAGATACTGCCGTTACTGTTGCCGCAGGTAGAGGACTGTGCTGTTGCGTTGAAAGCGGGTCCGGCAATGTCTGTTACCGTTATTTGTTTTGCGAACGTACAGCCGTTAGCATCTTTCACCGTGAAGGTATAATTCCCTGCAAGCAGGTTTAGGAAGGTGCCGGATGTTTGGAAAGTAGAACCATCCTTGCTGTACATATAAGGTGCCGTACCACCGACAACATCGCTTAGTACCGCCTGGCCGTTATTGCTGCTACAGGTGGAAGCTTTTGTTGTAGAGGTAAAGTTGGTTGGCCCTGCAATGTTCGTTACCTGTACTTGTCTGGCAGTGGTACAGCCATTGGCATCTTTCACGGTGATGGTGTAAGTGCCCGCTGCTACTGCAGTAAAAGTGGCTGATTCCTGGAAGGTGGTGCCGTTTCTGCTATAGGTATAAGGAGCCGTTCCGCCAGATACAGCTGTTACAGTTAGCTGCCCGTTGCTGCTACCGCAGGTAGAAGAGGTGCTGTTGCTGGTGAAAGCTGTTGGTACATTTGTGCCTATACTTATACTTGTCGTAACTGTACAGCCGTTTGCGTCTTTTGCAGTAAGGGTATAAGTGCCTGTGGCAAGGCCTGCAAAGTTGGTAGCAGTCTGGAAGTTCGTTCCGTTGATGGAGTAGGTATAAGGGGCAGTGCCTCCCGTTACAGTACCTTCCGTAATGCTGCCATCATTGTTTTTGCAGCTGGCTGGTAGGCTGGTTGCTGCTACTGCCGTAGGGCCTGTTATGTTGGTAATAGTATAAGCCTTGGCAAAGGTGCAACCGTTGGCATCTTTTACGGTGATGGTATAATCTCCGGCGGCAAGTGCTGTAAACTTCGTGCCTGCCTGGAAGGTGGTGCCATCTATACTATACGTATAAGGAGCCGTACCGCCAGTGGTGCCTGTAATACTTAATTCACCATTGCTGTTACCGCAAGTGGTGGATTTTGTATTGACAGTCAGGCTATTAGGGCCTGCTACCTCTGTAATGGTGAACGCCTTTGTGACAGCGCAGCTGTTTCCATCGCTAACGGTTACACTGTAAGTGCCAGCCGTTTTTCCGCTAACAGTAGCGGTGGTCTCGCCTGTTATCCACTGATAAGTAAGTGCACCAGTACCTCCGCTTGCATTTACTGTAAGGCTGGCTGTGCTGCCCGCGCAAATGGACGCAGGGCCAGTTATACTTACCTCTAAGGTATAAAATGAGATAAGCACCTCATCGCTGATAGGTGAGCAGGAGCCGTTTCCGGTTGTGGTGAGTTTAAGTTTTACAAATCCATTCTGAAGCTCTTCTGCTGATGGCTTATAAGCTGTGTTTAACGAGGTGGTTCCGTTACGGAAAGTGCCTGTTCCGCCGCTCCACATGCCTCCGGTTGCGCCTGTCACCATGCCTGCCAACGGCACGTCATTAGAAGAACAAACCTGCTGGTCCGGCCCTGCATTTACGCTAAGGTCGTTTACGACGGTAATAGATGTTGAAAACTTCTCACAATCCGGGTAGTTCTCATTTCTGACCTCAAGGTGATACGTTCCGATGGCAGTGGCAACGTAGGAAGGCATTGTAGCTACCACTTTACCATTGCTGTCGGTCCAGAAGTAGTCAAATTTGCCGCTGCCGCCGGTAATGTTGCCTGTTAACACCACTCCGCTAGAGCCCGGGCATATAATGGCAGGATTGGGACCAATGTTTATAACGGGCTTAGGGTAGAAATAAACCCTTAAGGTATCGGAGTAGGGGAGGGTAGCACATTTAGAGGCTTCTGAGTTGCCACTGACCACATAATCCACAAAGGGAGGCGGATTTTCGCCAGGGGTTATACGCGGTGTTGCACAGCCCGTGGTGCAGCTAAGGTAACTATTATACTTGCCTCCACCCGTGATATCTCGCCAGGTAACGGAAGATGGCGTAAACGCAATCGGAGCCTGAAGCGTGGCTGTACAACCAGCCGTAACAGAAGCATCTGCCACCGGAGTATAGGCTGCAATAGACTTTATGCGGAATCTGCTTTTCGCGTTTCCAGGCATACAGATACTCAACATGTGTGGTCCTGTTCCGTCGACACACATAGAGTCTCCAACGGCTACCGCAGGACCACAGTCTACCTGGTACACCATGGAGCCCGAAGGACCGGGACCATCTATAATACTAAACTGTATGCCTCCAGCAAGTTTATCAAGAACTATATTAAACTGTACGCAGTTGTCAGTTGATGGAGCTCCGCAAACTTGTCCGTTCCTGTTGATTAGATCGGACACAAATTCTCCATTTGGCTTTCCTGTTAAGTCAACATCAAACGTAGGTACATTAACAATGGCAACAGTGATGGAGGCAGTTGTGGCGCAACGGCCAAGTGCAACAGTAAGGGTGTAAGTGCCTGCCGCCGCACTGGTTATTTTGCTAATGCTTGGGTTCTGTAAAGTAGAGGTAAAGCCGTTCGGGCCTGTCCAGGAGTAGGTTGCGCCAGGAACCTCTGTGGATGTCAAGTATAAGGTGCTTCCTAAGCCGGGGCTGTTGCTGCTAAGTGTAGGTGTAGCCGGAAGTGGGTTGATAGTTAAATCTGTGCCGTTATCAGTACCAGGCATGCTGGCAGTAACGGCATATACACGGATACGGTACTTCGTGCCGTAGTCGGTGTTGGCAGGTATAACAGCCGTAATGCTGCCGGTGTTGGTGGCTGTGCTGCCGATCTGCACCGGATTTTCAAAGCTACCGTTTGCATCAGAAAGCTCAGCCCTGAAAGTGCCGCCCAGGCTTACATTGGTTTTGTACCTAACTGCTATGGTTTGACCGGCACAGTAAGTGCCGGCAGTTACACTCGTTGTTTCAACGACGGGTATGAGTTTGGAGATAAATATTTCTTCCCCACCTTTGTTAGGGATAGGAATACCACCGAAACTTGTAGTAGTGCCCTGGAAATAACCCGTTACATAGGCATTACGTGCTGCATCAGAGGTAATGCCGAAGCCTCTGTCGTCCGGGACACTGCCTGCTCCAATTGCCCACTGTACGACACCGCTGTTTAAGTAATGTGCCGCGAAAATATCCAGTCCACCTGTTGTCCTTAAATTAATTCCTCCAATAGAGGCTGTATTGCTGAAGCTTCCGGTAAGGTACAGGTTCCCGTTTGTGTCTGCTGATAAGCCGTTCAATTCGTCTGCTCCTGATCCGCCTGCACTTTTAGCCCAAATAGCTGCACCTGTGTTGGCGAATTTTGCCAGGAAGATGTCCTGCCCTCCTGCGCTTGTTATACTATGTGATCCAAAAGCTGCAGTGCCTGCATAGGAACCACCCAAGTATAAGTTGCTGCTGCCGTCAATTGCCAGCGCGTTTACTTTGTCAGCGCTGCTGCCTCCTGCTCGATGGCTCCATATAAGGGTACCACTATTGTCGTAGGCTGCCAGAAAAATATCCTGATTGCCATTGCTGGTGAGGGTTGTGCTGCCGATGGTGGCCGAACCTGAGAAATTACCTGCTAAGTATACATTTCCGTTTCCGTCTACAGCAATACCAGTGCCTTCATCCAATGAACTTCCACCTGCTTTCCTGGCCCAGGCAAAAGTACCGTTGGCATTGAGTTTAGCCACAAAAGCATCCAGACTACCCTGGCTGGTGAGGGTGGTGGTGCCAAATGCTGCGTTGCCCTGGAAACTGCCTGTAACATAGCTGTTGCCGCTGCCATCAACCGTAATGCTATTGCCAATATCAGCCAAAGCGCCACCTGCTCTTGTAGCCCAGCTTACATTTCCATCCTTGTCATACTTGGCTATCAAGATATCACTGGAGCCACTGCTGGTAAGGGTGTTATTACCTAGTGTGGTAGAGTTTGTGAGAGTAGTAACCACATAACTATTGCCAACCGCATCGGTTCTCAAGCCACTGCCAGTTCTGATATTTGTATCAGATATTTTCTTTGCCCAAGCAAATGTGCCGGTGTTACTATACTTGGTTAGATACGTGCCTGTGCCAGCTGTTGCTAAAGTTGTTGAGCCGAACTGAGCGGATGGGTTGGAGTAGTGGCCCAGCACATATAAATTTCCGGCAGCGTCTAGTTGAACAGCTTCTCCGTGATCGTCAGACGTGCCTCCAGCCGTTTTTACCCAATCAATAGATTGACCTACAGAAGCTAGAGAAGAAAAGAATGCAATAAAAATAAGTGCAATAATTGGTAGAACTTTGTTCATATAGTAACCAATGTGATGGATGATGTTTGTAAGCGGATGAACCGGCAACTAGAGGGTTGCCAG